>NZ_DASSKM010000129.1:0-29644 GCF_035690525.1 Salinisphaera sp. | reverse complement strand
AAATGGAGTCGCGAGGGTGCACGCTAACCGTTGCAACCCCAACGGGCAGCGCGCCGGTGCCCGATCCCAACAGCACGGCGGTCGACAGTGCTGGCGTGTGTAAAAACTGGGAACAACCTGACAAATTCACCGACGGCCTGGCGCTTCATGAACAGCTCGTCGAGCAGAAACAGATTCGTTCACTTTACACCCTGTGCCGTGAAGGGCTTGATGGCTTCGACGGCATCTTTTTCCCCGGTGGTTATGCACCCATGGTGGACTTGGGATGTTCACTCGAAGTCGCCTGCGCGCTCGACCACTTCCATGCACATGGCAAGCCCACGGCGCTGTTCTGCCATGGACCTGTGGCCCTTGTGAGCACCCAACGCGGCGATGACTTTACTTATACGGGCTATCGCATGACCTCGTTCAGTGCGGCCGAGGAGCAGGACACGCCCCTGGGCCGCGTTCTAGAAACCAGTGTGGAGGTACTGCTACGAGATGCCGGAGGTCAGTACGGACGTGGTGATAAATGGTCGCCTCATGTCGTTGTAGACCATGAGCTGATAACTGGCCAGAACACACAGTCCACGCGGGAAGTTACTGACGCGTTTTGCAACGCTCTGGAGGCCTGAACATGGATGCTGTAGCTAAAGAGCGTCTGTTGATCGACAACTGCACCGTCGTCGATGGCCTTGGCAGCGAGGCCAAGCCCGGTCGCCAAATTCTCATCGAGAACAGGCAGATTGCTCAGATCACCGGGAACAACGCAAACGACGGCAAGATCTGCGTCGATGCGAGCACACAAATCATGGATGCCACAGGACGCTATGTGATGCCTGGCCTTATTGATGGTCACTGTCATCTGACCTTCGGGTACGCGGCCATTGGAGATGCCATGAAACCTGGCAGTACCGAGAGCGCTGAACTCTGCACCCTCAACGCCGCGCTGAATGCACAAGTGGTGCTCAG
This sequence comes from Salinisphaera sp., assembly GCF_035690525.1. GTDB lineage: Bacteria > Pseudomonadota > Gammaproteobacteria > Nevskiales > Salinisphaeraceae > Salinisphaera. Next base: position 28,693 of record NZ_DASSKM010000129.1, on the reverse strand, counting down.
TGCCGGCGTGACGGGTATTTCGGTCCCTGGCGGCGCCTGGTTTGCAGACGTTGCCATTCGCGATGCAATCAACGCGGGCCTGATGAAAGGGCCCCGCGTATTTCCGGCTGGAAGGTTTCTCTCGACCTACGACACTATTGCCGATCCTGATCCGTGCTGGATTAGCTCGCCCGAGCATGGTATCGGCGTACTCGTTAACACGGCCGACGAAATGGTTACCGAAGTCAGGCGGCAGATTAAACAAGGCGTCGATCTGATCAAAGTTGGTGACAGCCCCTGGGGCGATGAGCAGATGATCTCGCTGGACGAGCTCCAGGCAGTCGTCGGCGAAGCCCATCGACGCAATACGAAGGTGACGATTCATGCGCGTGGCGCCGGCTCGACCAAGATCGCAGCCGAGGCCGGAGTTGATTGGATCATGCATGCCGATTTCGCCAGAGAAGCCGAGCTCGAAGTTGTTGCACGCAAGAAGATTCCGATCATGCCCTCGTTGGCCGCGCTAGAAGTGATTTGCACGGAAGGACCCGAAATAGGGCTCGATCAATCGCTCATCGATCAGGTCAAACGCAACCGAGATCTCGCGATCGAGATGCTGGAAATATCCCAACGTCTCGGGATTACGCTGCTTTGTGGTACAGATACCGGCAACAGTCCGATCATGAAATATGGCAAATACCATGCGCTGGAGCCTCAGCTGCTGGTTCGCTATGCGGGCTATACACCGGCGGAGGCCATCAAGGCCGCCACGTCGGATAACGCGATCAGTATCGGGCGTTTCGGCTCGACCGGGGCGGTCGCCGAGGGTTACGAAGCCGATTTGTTAATACTCGACGAGAACCCGCTCGATGACATTGCCTGCATCGAAAACCCATCAAATATCCAAGGCGTCATCAAAGGCGGCGAGATTATCAACAGGGAATCGATTCCCTCCGTCGCCATTCAACAGGCCTAGGTTATGTCCGATGCAGCGCACGACGTTTCTACTGGTAAGCTGCTCAAGAACACCACCGTGTTACTGCTTGCCGTAACAGTCATCGGTGCCAACGCGTTTCTTCTGAGCCCTATCCTCAGGACGGTCGGCAACAGCATTCATTCGAACGCGCAGATGACAGCCTGGGCCGTCTCAGCCTATGGAGGCGCAACTGCGTTTTCCGGATTGTTCTTGACGGCGCTTCTGCAGCCGCGCGGATATCGCTTCACGCTTTTCGCGAGCGGCGCGCTGTTGGCTGCCGGTGTAGCACTGACCGGCAGCGCTGGCTCGCTTGCCACACTCATCGTCGCGCAGGTGCTGGCCGGATTGGGCGCCGGCGTCATGCTACCGACCGCCTACGGTGCGACATCGGTGATTGCGCCCGAAGGCCGCGAGTCCCGAGTCATGGGCTGGGTGATCGCTGGATGGTCGATCTCGCTGGTCCTGGCGGTCCCAGCCTCGGCGATAATCGCACACTACGTCAGCTGGCGGTATGCTTACCTGATAATCACGTTGCTCGCGGTCACATCGGTAGTGGGCGTCACGACATTGCCGGCAGGCAAATCGAACGACAACCCCAAAAGATCAAACATCACAGATGCCATGCGCGTTGAACGAGCACCATCAATCCTGCTGATGACCTTCTTGTATATGTGCGCGTTCTACGGGGTATACACGTTTCTGGGTGACTACACGCAACGGGCGTTGGATCAGTCGACCATCGGATCGGGGATGGTCGTTCTTAGCTACGGACTCGGCTTCGGAGTAGCTAGTCTGATGGGATCTACCATCGATCGATATTCGCCCCAAGCGCTTGTCGGGCCACTGCTCGCTATACTCTGCGCCGTCTACATAACCGGCATTGCAGCTGCTGGATCTCTATTGGTATTGGCCTTATGGGCGATTGTCTGGGGCGTCTTCAATCAACTAGCATTGAATTGCTTGGTCACAGCGCTTACTCACCTCAGCACTGAGCATAAAATTCGACTGCTCGGACTATACAGCGTTGCGGCCTACGGCGGAGCGATGGTCGCCGTCCTAGTGTTCGGCGCACTTTACAAGCTGGTTGGCTTTGGGCCAATACTTGGCCTTGCGAGCGGATTATGTATCACAGCCGCACTGATCGCTCTGCGACTCTATCAACGCTAGCAAACGGAATACCGTTCAAACGCTTGATATCGCACGCCGGTTGAGGCCAAGCGGAGCACTGCGACACGGCAGCGACTCTGTTTGGGAAGGAAGTTGATGCCGAGTAATATGCTGCCAATCGCCGACACTCAAGAATATCAGGCGTCAGTGGACGGTCATGTCACCGTATCGAGTGAAAAGCTCGATATCGAAGGCGTCTATGTTTCGTGGCACACCCAGCGCCAAAAGGCCTCGGAATGCGTGCGCCCGCCGACGGCGGAACATCAGTTCGTGCTCTATTGCTCGGACGAAGAGAAGGGAGAATACCGCTACAACGACCGTCAATGGCAGAGCTATATCAAGCGCCGTAACGAGTGGTTTATCGCCCCGGCATTCGAGAACCAGATCATGTGGCGCTGGCGCCAAGCTGAGTCACCGGGGCTGGTTTGCCGCTTTCATCTTTCGCCGACGCTGCTCGAACAGGCGGCATCCCTCCATCACGACAGAGCCGTTTATTGCGTCAGGCTCAAGCACCGCATGAACATCGAGGATGCACTACTCACCGACGTTGCCTTCGAATTGCGCGACGAGCTTCAAAAGACCAGCGATCAGACATGTTCGGCCCGCTACAGCCGCTCCTTGATCAATACCTTCACCCACCGTTTGATCAAAGCATACGCCGAGTCGTCTGGCATCGACAGCTTGCCCGCCGGCAGTCATCTCACTGACGATCGAAAAGCTCGACTCGAAGCCTTTATTGATCGCCACTTGGATCAATCGCTCACGATCGACGATCTCTGTAGCCAAGTGTGGCTTAGCAAGTATCACTTCTGTCGACTATTTAAGTCTACTTATGCCGAAACGCCGCGAAATTTTGTCCAGCGCCGTCGTATCGCCAAGGCATGCCGGCTACTTCGAGAAACGGAATGCTCGGTCACTGAAATCGCTCTAATGACGGGTTTATCCATCAACGGTGGGTTCAGCCGCTGTTTCAAGTCCCATACAGGGCTAACTCCGAGCGAGTATCGTCGCGCACCTTTGTAACTCGGCCGCAAACAGGTCCAACGGGGCCGCCGAGTCAAGAGCTTGTGTGTAACGTGTATCAGTCGACGTGTATTAATTTTTCGTTTTGCGAGCCGTCAGAAAATAGCTCGTTCATCTTGTTCGTCAAGATTAAGTGATTAAACACGTCACTATATAGAGGGCCGCACGGTAAACCCGGGCCTCGACACTCGCCAGCCGCGCCGGTTCGCGCGACAATGCCATCATAAATCCGTTGCCGGCTCGCCCATGACCCCGACGGCCCACAACGTCGCCTTCAGCCGCGGCGGCCACGACCACCAGACCTGTATTGCCGATGCGCTGGCCCGGGCCGAGGCCGTTTGCGCCGAGCGCGGCCTACGCCTGACCGCGATCCGGCGGCGCGTGCTGGAACTGGTCTGGGCCAATCATCAGCCCACCAAGGCCTACGACCTACTGGCCCGGATCAACGCCGAACGCGGCAACGCCGCGCCGCCCACGGTTTATCGCGCGCTCGATTTCCTGTTGGAAGCCGGGCTGGTGCACAAGATCGAGTCGCAGAACGCCTTCATCGGCTGCGGCCTCAACCATGATCGCAACCCGCCCAAATTCTTCATTTGCCGCAAGTGCGGCCGCGCCGCCGAGATCGCCAGCCGCGACATCGACGACGCCATCGCCGACGAGGCCCGGCAGACCGGCTTCGTGGTCGACCGTCAAACCATCGAAGTCGACGGCCTGTGCGCGGCGTGCGCGACATGTTAAGACATAGCTACCGTATGCCGATGCGCGCTCCGCAATGAAATCGATGAACGGCCCCGGGCTATTCCTCGCCCAATTCGCCGGCGACACGCCGCCTTTCGATACGCTCGATCGCATCGCGGCATGGGCAGCCGGTCTTGGCTACGGCGGCGTACAGATTCCAAGCGGCGACAAGCGCTTGTTCGATCTGAGCACCGCGGCCGAGAGCCAGGCCTATTGCGACGACGTGCGCGCCACGCTGGAGCGCCACGGGCTGATCGTTACGGATCTGTCCGTGCATCTGCAGGGCAAGCTGGTGGCGGTGCATCCGGCCTACGACTCGCTGTTGGACGCGTTCGCGCCGCCTGCGTTGCACGGCCAGCCCGCCGAGCGCCAGGCCTGGGCCGAGCGACAGATCGAGGCCGCGGCGAAGGCATCGGCCCGGCTCGGCTTGACCACGCTGCCGGCTTTCTCCGGATCGCTGGCCTGGCCTTACTTCTACCCTTTCCCACAGCGGCCGGCCGGATTGATCGAGGCCGCCTTCGATGAACTGGCCCGCCGCTGGCGGCCGTTGTTGGATATCTGCGACAGCCACGGTGTGGATGTATGCTTCGAGTTGCATCCCGGAGAAGATCTATTCGACGGCGCCACCTTCGAGCGTTTTCTGGCGGCCGTCGATGACCATCCGCGCGCCAATCTGCTCTACGACCCCAGCCATATGCTGCTCCAACAGCTCGATTATCTGGGCTTTATCGACCGCTATCACGACCGTATCCGCGCATTTCACGTCAAGGATGCCGAATTTCAGCCCTCGGCGAGCCAAGGGGTCTACGGCGGCTACGCCGGTTGGGTGGAGCGCGCCGGGCGCTTTCGTTCGCTCGGCGACGGCCAGATCGATTTTGGCGCCATTTTCTCCAAGCTCGCCCAGTACGACTACGACGGCTGGGCCGTGCTGGAATGGGAATGCGCGCTCAAGCACCCCGAGGACGGCGCGGCCGAGGGCGCGGATTTCATCCGCCGCCACATGATCCGTGTCGCACAGCGCGCCTTCGACGACTTCGCCGGCGCCGCGCTGACCGACGACCAACGCCGCGACCTGCTCGGGCTGGGCCGCGAAACTCCGGGAGGCTGATATGGGCAAACCGATACGAATCGGCATGGTCGGCGGCGGTCTCGGCCACGGCGGCTTCATGGGGCGCGTGCACCGCATGGCGCAGCGGCTAGACGGCGAATACGTCCTCGCGGCCGGCTGTTTTTCGTCCTCTGCCGAGCGCAGCCGCGAGACCGGCGACGCGCTGGGCCTCGACCCCGGCCGGATCTATGCGGATTACGCGAGCATGGCGCGCGAGGAGGCCACCCGCGACGACGGCATTGAAGCGGTGTCGATCGTCACCCCCAACCACCTGCATGTGCCGGTGGCTCGAGTTTTCGTCGAAGCTGGTATTCATGTGGTGTGCGAAAAACCCATGGCCACCACGCTCGCCGATGCCCTCGCGCTGCGCGATCTGGCCAAACGGCATGGCGTGGCGGTCATGCTGACCCACAACTATTCCGGCTATCCGGCGGTTCGCCGGGCGCGTGAACTGGTCGCCCAAGGCGCTCTGGGCGAGCTGCGCATCATCCAGGTCGACTATTCCCAGGACTGGTTGACCGAGGCAGGCAACGAAGGCTGGCGCGGCGATCCGGACCAAGCCGGCCCGGCCGGCGCGCTCGGCGACATCGGCACCCACGCCTACCAGCTCGCCACCTATGTTGCCGGACAGAGCGCGACCACGCTCAGCGCGGATCTGCATACCTTCGTACCCCACCGCCGGCTCGACGACTTCGCCCAGGCCCTGCTGCGCTTCGACGGCGGCGCGCGCGGCCGCCTCTCGGTCAGCCAGGTTTCGCCGGGGAACAACAACCGTCTGCAACTGACCGTTTACGGCACCAAGGCCGGCCTGCATTTCGATCAGGAAGCGCCGGACGCGCTCATGTTTTCGCCGCTGGGCGAACCGGCCCAACGGCTGGATCGCGGCGGCCCGGGGCCGGCTGGCGGCGCCGACCGGCAGGCGGGTCGTATCCCGGCCGGCCATCCCGAGGGTTATCTGGAAGCCTTCGCCCAGCTCTATCGCGACTTTGCGGCCGCCAGGCGCGGCGATACGGCCGCGGCGGCCATGCTGCCTGACGCAACCACCGGCTGCGAGGGCCTCGCTTTCATTGAAGCGATGCTCGCCAGCCACCGGGCGGCGGGACGATGGACGCAGCTTCCATCGTATTCCGACTAGCCGTTAATAGCCGCTAGCCGCCGGGCAGTTCCAGCTTCTGTCCTATCTTGAGGGCCTTGGTGTGCAGATGGTTGATATCCATCAGCACGTCTTGCGAAACATTCTGCCGGCTGGCGATTTCGGACAGCGTATCGCCGGGCTTTACCGTATAGAGCGAGCCGCCGATGGCTTGCATCCGCTCCGGCGGGTGCTCGCGGAAATAATTCATGATGCCTTGGTACATCGCCTGGGCGAGTTGATCACGGAATTGCGCGGTGGCGAGCTTCCGCGCCTGCGCCGGATTGGACAAAAAGGCCGTTTCGCACAGCACCGACGGGATCATCGGATCGCGCAGCACCGCGAAGTTGGCGCGCGGCGGCGTATGCCGATAGATCGGCTCGACATCGGCGAACTGTCCGATGATCTCGTGGGCCAAATCATCGGCGTCGTTGATCGAGGCGCTCTGATATAGATCGGTGAGCACAGCGTTGAGCGTGGGATCGGTAGCGGAGAAATGCACGCCGGCGACGTTGCGGTCGGCCGAGTTTTCGAAATGCGCGAGCTGTGCGGCCTTGGCGTCGGACGCCCCGTGCTGCGACAACACATAGCAGGTGCCGCCGTCGACGCTGTGATCGTCCGGATAAGCGTTTTGATGGATCGAGATGAACAGGTTGGCGTGGTGCTGCTGGGCGATCTTCACGCGCCCGCGCAAGGTGACGAAGGTGTCGCTGTCGCGGGTGAGCACGGGATGGATGTTCCGGGTCGCCTTGAGCTTGGCGTACAGCGCCTTGGCGATGCCGAGCACCACCGTCTTTTCCATCAGACCGCTGGCCGCGCGCGTGCCCGGATCGTGCCCGCCGTGGCCGGGATCGATGACCACCACCACCGGACCGGTCGCGGCCGCCGTGCGATACAGCGCCTTCGGCTCGTCGCTGTCCTTGGCGCCGACGCGGCCGGATGTGCTGGATACACGGGCCGGAGCCACCGCCGCGCTTGAGCCGCCGGACGCGGAACGCGATGCGCCGCCGGCACCGCCCGCCGCGTGGATGGTGGCGACCAAGTCGTCGCCGTCGGCCGACACACCGGCCAGACTCGCGCCGCGGTCGAGATCGAGCACGGCGCGCAGCCTGCCATCGGCATGTCGCGCCAGGCGCAGCCCGCCCACCGCACCGCCGGAAACGCGGTCGATATCGCCCGCGCGCGTCGCCTCGAAATCGATCACCGCCCGCGGCGGATGACCAAGCGCAAAATAATGATATTCGGGCGGATTATCGAGATCGAAACGGACCGTCGTGGTCGCGCCCTGGGTATCGATATGCACCGATTCCAGCGTATTGCCGGCGGCCCAGAGCGCCGGGCTGAGGATCAGCCCGAAACCCAGCATCAGCGCCTGCATCAATCCACGCGACATCGACTAGCCCTTTGCGAAACGTCCTACCCTGCGAGCCAGTTATTAACCGGCGCCAAAACAGCTGAAACATCAGCTGTTTTCAACGCACCCGAAAATCAAGGCCGGCACATGTCCGTCCTTGATTTTCAGGTGCTTCGCGGCCGATGGCCGCGTCGAACACGCGTTTGCGTGCTCGCGCTATCAATCCGGCATGAACGTATCTTCATGCCGGGTTGATAGTTTAAACCGACCGACCAAATACCGGCGCTTACGCCTGTCGGCCCGGCTTCAGTCGGTGCGCGCGGTCAGCCCGGCCCAGAAAATCGGCCAGATCGAAGCCACGCGCCGGTCGTACTCGTCGACCGAATACATGAAGCGCTCGCTGAATAGACCGTCCATCAGGCAATAAAACGCGTCGAGGAAGCCGCGTTCGCTCAACTCCGACCAAACGCCGTCACGCTGGCCCTGGGCATGGATCTCGTGCAGCGCGGCATCGATACGCGCCTCGCCGCGTCCGGTCACCCCACGGACTTCGGAGGCCAGCGGCTCGGGCGGAAACAACAGATAGCGCTTATAGAACACGCCCTGGGCCTCGACCAGGATGAAGCGCGATAAATCGCAGACCAACTCGAACAGGCGGGTATGCACGTCGGCCTGGGCGTGCCCGGCCAGGCTGTCGTCCAGCGCGGCGAAGAACGCTGTCTCGACGCGCTCGACCAGCACCATGAACAGTGCCTGCTTGCTCTCGATATGGTTGTACAGCGAAGGCTTCTGGATACCGACTTCGCTGGCCAGTTGGGACAAGCTCATGCCGTCGTAACCGTGGCGCGCGAACAACGACAACGCCGTATCGTAGACGCGCTCAACCGTGGGCTGCGATGCAGACTGGGTGCTCATGTATCCATCCTACAGTGCCGGCAGACCGCGCTGGGCACAAGCCGTCCGGTCATGTAAACTACCGAACGTTCGTTAGTAGGAGTGTTTCATGAGAGCGTGGATCTGGCTGGCGCTGGGCGCCGGCACCGAAATCGGCTGGGTGGCCGGCTTGAAACTGGCGGCGTCGCCGCTGGCCTGGGCGGCCACGGTCGTGTGTGCCGTAGCCAGCGTGGCCCTGGCGCTGGGCGCGACGCGCGACCTGCCGGCGACTACGGTCTATGTGCTGTTCGTGGGCCTCGGCGCGGTCGGCACGGTGATCTTCGAGGCCGCGGTGCTCGGCGCACAGCTGCATGCGGCGACCTACGGTTTTCTCGCCCTGCTGCTGGTCTGCATCATCGGGCTCAAGAAAACCGGCGGCCGTCGGGAGCACAACTGACATGGCCTGGCTCTGGCTGCTCGCCGCCGGCGCCTGCGAGATCGTCGGCGTGGTCGGCTTCGCCCGTATCAGCCACGGGCAGCGCATATCGGGCGTGATCATCGCCGGCACGGCCTTTTCCGCCGGACTTGCGTGTTTGCACGTGGCCATGACCGCACTGCCGATGGCGGTGGCCTACGGCGTGTTCACCGGCCTCGGCGCGCTCGGCAGCACGCTGATCGGCATCGTGTTCTGGGGCGATTCCGCGCGACCGGCCCGGCTGGTCTGGGTCGCCGGGCTGGTGATCGCGGTGATCGGCCTGAGGATAAGCATGTAATGCGCCGCCGTTGCCGCGCGCCCGGCCGGCGCGGGGTCGCGGCGCGCCGCGACAGCGCCTAAACTAGGCTTATCCAGCCACGCCGGCCCCGCCCCAATGGACAAGCAACTGCTCGAAATTCTGGTCTGCCCGGTCACCGGCTTATCGCTGTCGCTGGCCGAAGCGGCCGCGATCGACGCGCTCAACGCCGCGATCGATGACGGCGCGGCCGAATACGTCGACGGCAGCGCGGTGACCGAACGCGTGGCCGCTCTGCTGGTGACCCGCGACCGCGCCACCGGCTATCGTATTGACGACGGCATCCCGATCATGCTGCCCGAGCGCGGCATCGCCCTGCCCGAAATATCGTGAAAGCCGGCGACGACGCGCTGCAATTGTTCATCGAGCACGTCACGCATATCGACTGCGGCGTGCTGGATGCCGACGCCGGGCTGCGCGGCGCCACTTGGCTGGTCGATGCCACACTGACCGGGCGCCGGGGCGATGACGGCATGCTGTTCGACTTCGGCCCGGCCAAGAAATTGCTCAAGGCCGAAATCGACGCGCTGCTCGATCACCGCCTGCTGGTGCCAGCGCATGCGCCCAACGTGGCGATCGCCGACGGCCGCATCGACTTCGCCACCCGATCGGGCGATCGCTATCGCTATGCCGGCCCGGCGACCGCGACCACCGTGCTCGACGCCGAAACCGTCGAGCCGCGCGCGCTGGCGCGCTGGCTGGAGACGCGTGTGGCGCCGAGGATGCCGGCCACGGTCGAGTCGCTCGCGATCGATCTGCGCGCCGAATCCATCGTCGGCCCGGCCTACGACTACACCCACGGTCTGGCCGCCCACGACGGCAACTGCCAACGCCTGGCGCACGGCCACCGCTGCCGGCTGACGGTAAGGATCGACGGCATGGACCGCGCCGATCTCGCTCAGGCCTGGGCCGACGCCTGGCAGGGCGTGTTCATCGGCGATCGCGCCGACCTGACCACGCCCGCCGACAGCCCGCGGCTCGGCTTCGGCTATAGCGCACCACTGGGCGAGTTCGCGCTCGAGATCGCCGCCGAGCGCTGCGTGCTGCTCGATGGTCCGCCGACGGTGGAGAACATCGCCGATCACATCGCGGCCGGACTCGCCGCGCGCCACCCCGGCTCGCTGGTCGAGGCCCGCGCCTACGAGGGTGTGGGCAAGGGCGCGATCGCGACCCGCAGCTATCGGCCGCGCGCCACAGCCTGATTCACCCATGGACCGCTTATGACCGATTACCTGATCACCAATGCGACGCTCGTCAACGAAGGCGAACGCTTCATCGCCGATCTGCTGATCCAAAACGGCCGAATCGAGCGCATCGACGGCGAGATCGCCGGCCCGCCGGGCGCCGAGGTGATCGACGGCACGGGCTGCTATCTGCTGCCGGGCATGATCGACGACCAAGTGCATTTCCGTGAGCCGGGCCTGACCGACAAGGCCGATCTGGCCAGCGAATCGCGCGCGGCGGTGGCCGGCGGCATCACCAGCTTCATGGACATGCCCAACGTGAAGCCGCCGACGATCGACAACGAAGCCCTGATCGCCAAGCTGGAGATGGCCCGCGGCCGGTGCGCGGCCAACTACGGTTTCTATCTGGGCGCGACCAACGACAACATCGAGGCGATCAAATCGGTCGACGTCACGCGCGCGGCGGGCATCAAGATCTTCATGGGCGCGTCCACCGGCAAGATGCTGGTCGACGACGAGACCGCGCTGGAAGCGATCTTCGAACACTCGCCGCTGACCATTCTCACCCACTGCGAGGACACGCCGATGATCGAGGCGAACGCGGAAAAAGCCCGCGCGCGCTTCGGCGAGGACGTGCCGATGCGCCAGCATCCGGTGATTCGCTCCAGAGCCGCTTGCATGGCGTCGTCGAAGAAGGCGATCGACCTGGCCACGCGCCACGACGCGCGCCTGCATATCCTGCACATCACCACCGCCGAGGAGTTGGCCCTGTTCACGGCCGGGCCGATGGCGCCCAAGCAGATCACGGCCGAGGCTTGTGTGCATCATCTGTTTTTCACCGACGCGGATTACGAACGCCTCGGCACGCTGATCAAGTGCAACCCGGCGATCAAGACCGCCGCGGATCGCGCCGCCTTATTGAAAGCGGTGGCCGACGACACCATCGACATCCTGGCGACCGACCACGCGCCGCACGTACGCGCCGACAAGGACAACCCTTATTTCACGGCACCCGCGGGCCTGCCGCTGGTGCAACACGCATTGGTGTCGCTGGTCGATCATGTCTCGGCCGGCCATTTCAGCATGGAGCAGTTGGTACAAAAAGCCGCGCACAACGTCGCCGATCGCTTCGATATCGCCGGGCGCGGCTATCTGCGCGAGGGCTATTGGGCCGACGTGGTGCTGGTCGATCCGGCTGGGCGCACCGTGGTCGACGATGAGCCGATCCTGGCCAAATGCGGCTGGACGCCGTTTGCCGGGCACAGCTTCGATGCCCGCGTGGTGGCGACTTTCGTATCTGGCCAAGCCGCGTATCATGGCGGTAAACTTAGCCAAGGCTGTATCGGCGAGGCGTTGACCTACGATCGGCGCTGACAGCCGGCCGCGCCCGCTGAATCATCGGCCGTGGCGCGGTCCCACGCCACGTGAGCGTTTTCGAGGTGTCGAAGTATGGAAACCAGCGATCTGCGCAAGGCGGGGCTCAAGGCCACACTCCCGCGCCTGAAAATACTGGAGGTCCTGCAACAGAACCGACAGGATCATCTGTCGGCCGAGGACGTCTATCGCCGTCTGCTGGACAACGAGGAAGACATCGGCCTGGCCACGATCTACCGCGTGCTGTCCCAGTTCGAGGATGCCGGACTGGTCATCCGGCACCATTTCGAGGACGGTCATGCCCTGTTCGAGCTGGAACAGGGTCCGCACGATCATCTGATCTGCGTGAAGTGCGGCAAGATCGAGGAATTCTTCGACGACGAAATGCAGCAGCGCCAGCGCGATCTGGCGCAGAAATCCGGCTTCGACCTATCCAAGCACACGCTCGTGCTGTACGGCGAGTGCCAGGCCGCCAACTGCGAGAACGCTTCCCACGGGCGCAAGAAGGATTCCTGAAAAACTTTCAGAGCCAAGACTCGCCCCTTCCAAACCTTTCGTCATGACGTTAGACCCGGCGCGCGGGTTGCCGAAGCTTTCGGTCCGTCGTTAGACTTCTTCGCTTTAACACGATTCGCGGCCATAACGCGTTGTCATAACGCGGCGCTGCCCGGCGCCGATTTTGCCGCGATCCAGCAAGCGGGACGGATGTCCATGATCAAACCCCACGGTTCGACCAGTCTCAATCCGCTGTTCGTGGCCGACGCCACGGCACGCGGCCAACTCGTACAGGAAGCCCGCGAACTGCCTCATATCACGGTCAGCTCGGCGGCCGCCGCCAACGCCGTCATGCTCGGCGCGGGCTATTTCAACCCGCTGACCGGCTATATGACCAAGGCCGACGCGCTGGCCGTGGCGCGCGACTTGCGCACCACCGACGGGCTGTTCTGGCCGATTCCGATCGTCAACATCGTGGCCGATCCGGAACCCATCCGCGGCGCGGCCCGTATCGCGCTGGGCGACCCGAACGTCGAGGGCCAGCCGGCGGTCGCGGTGCAGGATGTCGAGGGCATCGAGGAAATCTCGGACGCCGAGATGAACCAGATGGTCGTCAATATCTTCGGCACCGACAGCGAGGAACATCCGGGCGTCGCCACCTTCAAGGGTTTGGGCCGCTATATCGTGCACGGTCCGATTCAGGTGCTCAACTTCAGCTATTTCGAGCACGACTTCCCAGACACCTTCCGTACCGCGCAATCTATCCGCGACGAGTTCGCCGAGCGCGGCTGGGACAAGGTCGTGGCGTTCCAAACCCGCAACCCCATGCACCGCGCCCATGAAGCGGTCTGCAAGATGGCGCTGGAGGCCACCGGCGCCGACGGCCTGCTCATTCATATGCTGCTGGGCAAGCTCAAGCCAGGCGATGTGCCGGCCGCCGTGCGCGATGCCGCCATTCGCCGGATGGTCGATGTGTATTTCCCCCCGAACACGGTGATGATCGCTGGCTACGGCTTCGACATGATGTATGCCGGGCCCAGAGAGGCGGTGCTGCACGCGGTGTTCCGCCAGAACGCGGGTTGTTCGTATCTCTGCGTCGGCCGCGATCACGCCGGCGTGGGCGATTTCTACGGCGCCTTCGATTCGCAGAAAATCTTCGACGAGAAAGTGCCCGCCGACGCGCTCGAGATCGACATCTTCCGCGCCGACCATACGGCGTTTTCCAAAAAGCTCGGCCGCGTCGTGATGATGCGCGACGCGCCGGATCACACCAAGGAGGATTTTGTGATCCTCTCCGGCACCGCGGTGCGCGAAATGCTCGGCCGCGGCGAGGCGCCGCCCGAGGAATTCTCGCGGCCCGAGGTCGCCGAGATCCTGATGGATCATTATCGCAGCCGGTGATCCGGCGATTCGGCAGCGCGGACCCGCGCGCTGCCCTTGGCATCGCCACCGGCGGCCCGCCTGGCGCCGAACGCAACAAAGCGCTGTCGGCCATGGCATGTCCGTCCTTGATTTTCAAGTGCTTCGCGGCCGATGGCTGCGGCGAGCACGCGTTTGCGTACTCGCGCTATTAACCCGGCATGAAGGTATTTTCATGCTGGGTTAACAAAGGTCGTTTTTCTCGCACCCTTATAAATCGGTATATAATTTGCTGAATTGAACAAATAACGCGGGGTCCGGCATGCAGCTGACCACCCATACCGATTACGCGCTACGGCTGCTGATCTATCTGGCGATACGCAACGACGCCATGCCCGCGACCATCCAGGCCGTGGCCACGCGCTATCGGGTATCGGCGAATCATATGGCCAAAGTCGCGCAGACCCTGGTCCAGCTCGGCTATCTGCACAGCCATCGCGGCCGGGGCGGCGGCCTGACGCTGGCGCGGCCGGCGGAGAAGATCAACCTCGGCGCGCTGGTGCGCCAGACCGAGAACCTACGGCTGTTGGAATGCTTCGGCCCGAACTCGACCTGCCCGATCGATCCAATCTGCGGCCTCAAGAGCGTGCTCGGCCGCGCCCAGGAGGCGTTTCTTGAAGTACTCGACGGTTACACTCTCGCCGCGCTGATCAGCAACGACAATGAACTCAGACAACGGCTGGCGCTATAGTGTTTTTGCACTTTTAGCGAACAGTCGTAACCGTTTTCTGGCAAAAGAACACAGCCTGAACATCCGCTGGAAAGCTGATTTGAAGAGTATTCAATCTGCGCAAATCTGCGTTCATCTGCGGATAAATAACTTTAAAAAGGTGGAAATTGCTCTAGCCTGATGGAACGGCCGACCCGGTAAAACCTTTACCGGGATTCTTACGACAACGAGGAGGCCCGCATGCGAACCGCATTGACCGAACTGCTCGCTATCGACCATCCCGTGCTGCTGGCGCCGATGGGCGGCGTATCCGGCGGCGCCCTGGCGCGCGCAGTCAGCGAGGCCGGCGGTCTCGGCCTGATCGGCGCCGGCTACGGCGACGCCGATTGGCTGGCGCGCGAGATGGCGCTTTGCACCGACTGTCGGTTTGGCGTCGGCTTCATCACCTGGGCGCTGCACCAACGGCCCGAACTGCTCGATCTCGCGCTGGCGCAGTCGCCGGCGGCGATCCTGTTCTCGTTCGGCGACTGCCGCGACTATGTGCCCCGCGTGCACGCCGCGGGCGCGCGGGTAATCTGTCAGGTGGGCAGCGTGACCGAGGCCGAGCGGGCGGCGCAAGACGGGGCCGATCTGATCGTGGCCCAAGGCACCGAGGGCGGCGGTCACGGCGGGGGCCGCAGCACCTTCGCCCTAACCCCCGCGGTGGTGGACGCGGTCGCGCCGATACCGGTGGTGGCCGCCGGCGGGGTGGCCGACGGCCGCGGGCTCGCGGCGGCGCTGATGCTGGGCGCGACCGGCGTCCTGGTCGGCACGCGTTTTTATGCCAGCCGGGAAGCGCTGGGTTTAGAAGCGGCCAAGCAGGCGATCGTTACGGCGGGCGGCGACGCCACCCTGCGCACCCGTGTCTTTGATATCGTGCGCGGCTACGACTGGCCCGGCGGCTATACCGGCCGCGTGATCGGCAACCGCTTCACCGAAACCTGGCATGGCCGGGAAGCCGAACTGACCGGCGAGGCCGCCGACGAGCGGCGCCGCTATCACGAGGCGGTGGCACGGGGCGACGCCGAAACCGCGGTACTGTTCGCCGGCGAGGCCATCGATTTGATACGCGCCGTCGAGCCGGCCGGTACGATCGTGGCCCGCCTGATTCGCGAAGCCGAGACCGTGCTGGCCGGCACGTTCGACTGACGCTATGGAGCGTCCTCGCGCGACCCGCCCAGCACGAGGGCCAGGTCGATCCGCTCGATCGCACCGAGCCCGGCTTCCAGCGCGCCTTCCGCGCACAGGCCGGCGATCGCGGCATCCCGGTAACCGGCGCGCGCGGCTTCGACACAGGCCGCGCGCACCCGTTCGGCAATGGCCATACGTTCGGCGTCGTTCATTCCGCGCGCTCCAGATAGCGCTTGAGCACCACCGCATTGTTGCACTCGGTATCCTTGGCGGCGAAGATCAGCGTCAGCCCTTCGTCCCCGGCGTGGCTTTGCAAGTCGTCGAGAATTTCTTGGATATCTTGATCGGCGGCGTCCAGTTCTCGCCAATAGGCGTCGTGGAAACCCTCCCAACGCTCGCGGTCGTGACCGAACCAACGGCGCAGCTCCTTCGAGGGCGCCAGGCTCTTGGGCCAGGCGTCCAGCCTGGCGTCGCGTTTGGCCACGCCGCGCGGCCACATACCATCCACCAACGCCCGATAGCCGTCGTCGTCGGCGGCATCCTCGTAAATGCGTTTGACTCGAATGCGCATTGAGCGGCTCCCGAAAGCTTTGGCTTGATTACCCCACGCCTGCGGCCCCGGGTCAATCGCCGGCTGTATCGGGCCGCCGATGCAAGCGCAAGGTCAGCGCCAGCGGGAAAGTAGCCGCGGCATAGACGATCATCGGCAGCATGGCGAGCCAGGGCGTTCCTGTCGCCTGCGCCAGCAACCCCCCGAGCAGCGGCACGATGAAGGCGATGCTATAGCCGATCACGAAGATGCCGGCGGTCATCCGGCCGGCCTCGCCGGCTGCTGCCAGATAGGGCGCGGCCATGACGATCAACGTCAGCTGCATGGCGGTCGCCATGCCCAGGATGAAGGCCGCCACCAGCGCCCCCGCGCCGCCGAAGACCAGCATCAACGCGCCCGCGGCGGTGCTGACCAGCGAGGTGGCGATCAGCGGCAACCGTCGCATGACCAGCCGGCGCACGGCGGCGATCATGATCAGCGAGGCGAAAATCTGGCTTATATTGAACCAGAACAGCGCCTGTTGGAGCGCATCGCCCCGGCTGCCGACGATGTCGGCCATATAGGCATTGGTGCCCATGAACAGCACCGAAGTCGCGCTCGACAGCAGCCCCAGGCGCCACATCGTAGCACTGCGCCAGTCTGGCCAGGCCGCGACCGCGCGGCCCGCCGATCGCGCCGCGCCGCGCCGCGGCAAATACAGCGCAGCGATAATCCCGGCCGCGGGCAGCGACCAGAACACCAGGGCCAGTCGCCAATCGCCGCCGGCCGCCGGCAGCACCCACAGCTGGGTCAGGCCGGCGCTCGCGAATTCGCCGCAGTACATGCCGTTCATGTACACGCCGACCGCCAGCGCCACGATCGCCGGACACCAAGCATCGGCGAGCGCGGCCATGGCGGGCTGCATGACGGCGATCCCCAGGCCGGTCAGGGCGGTGGCCGCATACAACACGGCCACCGGCGGCGCGGCGCCGCGCGCGCACGAAGCGGCCGCGGCCAGCGCCAGGCCGGCAACGACCGCGTTGCGCGGGCCGAGCCGCGCCACCACCAGCGAGCCGAGCACCGCGCCCACCGCGAGCATCAAAACCGGCAGCGTGGTCAGCGCCCCGGTGGCCGCCTGACCCAGCCCCAGATCGGCGCTGATGCGCGGCGACAGCGGCGGCGCGACCAGCACCGGAATCCGTAGATAAAGCCCGGTCAGCCAGAGCAAGCAAAGAATGCCGACCCCGCCTAGGGGCTGTTGCCGTTTCATACGACGCCGCGCCGGCGGCCATTTTGGTGCAAGACAAGGCGCAGCGGGCGTACGGTAGTCATTCTACCGTAGCGCGCTGCAACGCTGGATTGCGGCAAAATGGCCCCGGCCCTTTCGGGTTGCGGCCCCAAATCGCGCCATCCGGCGTTGCAGAGCTTGACCGCAGAGTGACTGCGGCCGGCGCTCTGCGCCTTGGCTGACACGATTTGGGGCCGCAACGCGGGGCCGTATGAAACAGCAGCAGCCCCTAGCGGCTGTTCGAGCCACAAGCGCCGCATCGCCTCAGCCGTGCCCGGAATCGACCGGCAGCACGGCCTTCTTCAGGGCCGACCCGATGCGCCGGACGAGCCCGACGAAAGTGACCGCCCACGCAACGAGCGCGATATAGCAGAAAATCTCCGCCGCAGGATCGGTGAAGGCCAACCCCATCGACTGGCTCATATGCTCGGTGGCCACGGCATACATACCCAGCGGAAACACCAGCCCCCAGTACATCGGTTCGTAGGTTAGCGGCACCCCGCGCATGCCGTGTCGCCAACAGCCAAAAATAGCCAGCAGCGGCAGCCACCAGGTGCCCCCGGCCCAGCAGAACACGGTAAAGCCTTCGAGAAACGGCCGCAGCGAGGCCAGATACGGTGCGCCGTGCACGCTGTGCGTGATCAGCATCGAGCCGGCCAGAGTGGAAATCGCCAGCGCACCCATGCTGATCCAGTGGGTCGGCAGCAGGTTTTCCGGGGTGAGCGCGAAGAAATAGAAGCGGTAGAAGATCAGCAGCCCCAGCCACAGGTAGAGCATGATGCCCGCCAGCCACAGTGCCAACGCCGCGAAATGCAGCTCCAGGCGAGCCGGCTGGTCCCACTGGCCGGCCAGATGGGTGGTCAGCACGGCGAGCGACTGCATGGCGACCACGGCAATCAGCCAGCCGCCGTTGATGCCGGCGTCGAGCGTCGGTTTTTCTTGCCGCAGCGCCAACGCCGTGAACACCGCATAAGTCAACACCGCCCACAACACGGCCGCGGCCGCGAGCAGGCCGGCCGCGGCGCGCTCGGCCTGAGCGAACACGATGCATTGGCTGCCCAGCACGGCGGTCGCGGCGATCCAGGTGAAATAGCCCGGCCCGGAGTCCGGGTCGTGCAGGTCCGCCAAACAGCGTCGCGGGTACAGGATCAAGCGCAGACCGTGCAGCAGCGCCAGCACGGCATAAAACGCACCGTTGAGATAAAACAGCGCACGGCCGACCACGGCCGGGCCCAGGCCGTGGGCCGCGATCGAGACGATACCGGTCGCCATGACCAACGCGAAATAAGCCGGCGGCAGATCGAGAACGACAGCGCGCAGCGAGACCGGAAAATCCATGCCTGAAATCGATGAAGCGGGGCCCATAGCCTACCGCGCGCGCCGTGATCGGGCGATCCCGGCCTTGTCCAAGATGCGCTGGATCATCGGCAACTCGCTGCGCATTCGTCCGCGCATGACCTCGGTGCGCGATCACGATCTTTTCGATCGGTGCCATGACGCGGCCCGAAGAGAGGACATTCCCGCCTAACGCAGTGGCGCGATTTTGCCTACCGCTTGACGCGGCGCGTATAGCCGATTCAAATTCCGGAACTATTGTCCCGCCTATCAGAACCATAACGAGTGGCGCTATGACGATTTCCGTGGAACGCGCTTTCGGGCTGTTGCGCATTGTCTGCGAGGCCGACCGGCCGCCGCGTTTTTCCGACATCGTGGGTATATCGGGCCTGCCCAAGTCGACCGTGAACCGGCTGTTGGCCACCCTCGGCGACCAGGGCTTGGTACGCTTCGACGTCGAAGACAAATGCTACCGGCCCGGATTCGGGCTGCTCTCGCTCGCGGCCGGCACCTGGGCCGGCCTGGATATCCGGCGCGCGGCCGCCGACGAGATGGCGGCCATGCTCGCCGAACTGGGCGAGACCGTGCATCTGGCCGTGCTCGACGGCGACGAGATCATCTATCTCGACAAGCTGGAAAGCGCGCAATCGATCCGCCTGTTCTCGGCCGTGGGCAAACGCGGGCCGGTCTATTGCACCGGCATCGGCAAGGCGATCCTGGCCGAACTGGACGAGGCCCAGCGCGAGGCCATCATCGCCGGGCTGGCGCCGCGCCCCTACACGGCCCACACCCTGACCTCGCCGGAAACCCTGCGCGCCGAGTTGGAAGCCATCCATCGGCGCGGCTGCGCCTACGACATGGAAGAGCACGAGGAAGGCATTCGCTGCGTGGCGGTGGCCATTCGCAATTTCCGCGGCGAGCCGATCGCGGGACTGAGCGTGACCTCCACCGCGAGCCGCCTCGCCGGCACCCGGATGACCGACGAGATTCGGCCGCGCATTCTGGCCGCCGGCCGCCGCATCTCGGCCGCGCTGGGCCACCTGCCGACCCCATGTTAGACATGCCGACAACGCGGCATCTCCACCAAAGTCGCAATTGACATTAAAGCCACACCCGCTTTTAGTGATCGTACGCCAGGCGAAACAGAAGTTCCGCATCACGGAACAAACAAGGAACCGGAGGAGAGCATCATGAGATTTTCATTCAAGCGCGGCCCGCTACTGGCCGCGGTGCTGATTGGCGGGCTCGCCATAACGACAACCGGCACCACCTGGGCCGCCGACAGCGGTTCGTCGAGCGACGAGACCTGTGTCAATCCCTCGCCGTCGAACATGTCGTTTTCGGACATGAAGGTCGGCTTCTCGCAGTCCGAAAATCTGCAGAACCCGTTTCGGGCCGCGGAAACCCAGTCGATCCGTCAGACCGCGAAGAAGGTGGGCGTCAAGAAACTGCTCTACGCCAACGCCAACAGCGACCAGGCCAAGCAGGTCTCGGACATCAAGTCGATGATCAACCAGGGCGTGGACGCCCTGATCATCGCGCCACTCAACGCCACCGGGCTGAAGCCGGCCCTGGACGCCGCCAACGCACACAATATTCCGGTGGTGACTATCGACCGCCAGACGGCCGGCGAATTCTGCAAGGACTTCATCACCTTCATCGGCTCGAACTTCTATGAGCAGGCGGTTCGGGCGGCCAAGCAACTGGTCGAGGCGACCGACGGCCAAGCCAAGATCGTCGAACTGCAGGGCGCCTACGGCAACTCGGTCGAGACCGCCCGCACCAAGGGCTTCGCGGACGTCATCGATAAGCATTCCGGGATGCAGATCGTGGCCAAGCAGACGGCCAACTGGTCGACCACGAACGCCCAGCACGTGATGTCGCAGATCCTGCTGTCGCACCCCGATGTCAACGCCGTCTACGCGCAGAGCGACACCATGGCGCTGGGCGCGATCAAGGCGATCCGTCAGTTCGGCAAGCAGCCGGGCAAGGACGTCAAGATCGTGACCATCGACGGCACCAAGAAACTGGTCCAGATGGTGGCCGATGGCAAGGTCGCGGCCGACGTCGAAACCAACCCGCACTTCGGACCGCTGGCCTTCGGCGCGCTTAAGGACTGGTTCCACGGCAAGCCGGTACAGAAGAAGATCATCCAGCACGATCACCTGTACACGAGCGAAAACGCCCAGAAGATGCTGGACAAGGGCGTGGTCTACTAAATCGGCCGAGCTTTTGGGGACTCCGGCGGCGGCCACCGGGCCGCCGTCGGCTTCTCCGAGTTGCCATATTGCCGCGGCGGGCGCGCGGCCGCCCTATCGAGCCACCCCATACCCATCCGGAGAACGCTTTCGTGAACGCGCCCGAACACCCGGACCAGCCGGTGCTCGAAGCCCGGCATATCACCAAGACCTTCCGCGGCTTCAAGGCACTCGACGATGTGTCGTTCGACCTGCGGGCCGGCGAGGTACACGGCCTGATGGGCGAGAACGGCGCGGGCAAGTCCACGCTGATCAAGACGCTCACCGGCTTCCACGCGCCGGACGCCGGCGAACTCCGGCTGGCCGGAAACGCGGCGCGCTTCACCAGCCCGCGGGAATCGCAGGCCGCCGGCATCGCCGCCGTGTACCAGGAAATCAACCTGATTCCCGAACGCAGCGTTGCCGAAAACATCATGCTCGGCCGCGAACCGCGCATCGCCCGCACGATCATCGACCGCCGACGCCTCAATGCCGAGGCGGACGCGCTGCTGGCGCGCTACGGTATCGGCGTAAACGCGCGGACCCGGCTCGCCGGCCTGGGGCTCGGCATGCAGCAGATGATCGCCATCACGCGCGCGGTCGCGCTCGGCGCGCGCGTGGTGATCCTCGACGAGCCGACTTCGGCGCTGTCCGGCTCGGAAGTGGACCTGTTGTTCGATCTGGTCAACCGGCTGCGCGACGACGGCGTGGCGACCCTGTTCGTCAGCCACCGATTGTCGGAATGCTATGCGCTGTGCGACCGGCTCACGGTGCTGCGCGATGGCAAGCACATCCGCACCGGCACCCCCGAGGAGCTGCCGCGCACCGAGCTGGTCACCGCCATGCTCGGCCACGAGCGCGAAGCCGAGGTGGCCCGGGGCGAAGGCCGAGACCTGAGTGCCGAGCCGCGCGTGCTGTCGACCCAGGACCTGTGCTGGCGCGACCGGGTGCGCGACGTCTCCATCGACGTGCACGCCGGCGAAGTGGTCGGCCTGGTCGGCCTGCTCGGTTCCGGCCGCACCGAAACCTTCAAGGCGATCTTCGGCGCTACGCGCGCCGAGGGCGGCCGCATTACTCTCGACGGCACGCCGCTGACCCGCCACACACCGGCGGTTTCGATCGGCCGCGGCATCGCTTTCTTGCCGGAGGATCGCCGCGCCGAGGGCATCTTCGGGCGCCTGCCGATCCGCGAGAACATGACCGCGACCACGCTCGGCGCGCTGGGCCGCTTTGGCCTGGTGTCGCGCCGGCGCCAAGTCGCGCTGGTGGATGAATTCGTCGACGAGCTGTCGATCAAGTGCAGCGGCGCGAACCAGCCGATCTCCGAGCTGTCCGGCGGTAACCAGCAGAAGGTGCTGCTGGCGCGCTGCCTGGCCACGCGCCCGCGGGCGCTGTTGCTGGACGATCCGACCCGCGGCATCGATGTCGGCGCCAAGGACGAGGTGCACGCCGTGATTCGGCGGCTCGCCGGCGAGGGCATCGCGGTGCTGATTACTTCTTCGGAGGTCGAGGAATTGTTGACCGTATGCGACCGGCTGATCGCGATCAGCGAAGGCGAAACGGCCGGCGAACTGGAAGTGGGCGGCACCAGCGCCGAGGACGTGCTGGCGCTACTGGCCGCTGCGGCCGATCGAAACCCGACCCGAGCGAGCGCGTAACGCCATGACCGATACCGCCGGTTCCGCCAAACCCAAACTCACAGCCCGGGCGTCGCATAGCCGGGAAACAGCGAGCTGGACCGACTGGCTGCGCACGAACAGCGTGTACATCGCGTTCGCTCTGCTGGTGATCTTCAATCTGGCGGTCACGCCGGGCTTCAACAATCTCTATGCGCTGCGTCTGCTGCTGTTCCAAGCCGCGCCGCTGATCCTGATCGCGCTCGGCCAGAGTCTGGCCATCGGCACCCGCGGCATCGATCTGTCGGTCGGCTCGCTGATGGCGCTGTCCTCGTCGATGATCGCGGTCGCGATCGGCCTCGGCCAGCCGGGCGCAATCGCCGTCGCTATTCTCACGACCGCCTTCGTGGGCCTGTTCAACGGCGCGATGGTGACGTTCCTGCGCGTCGATCCGTTGATTTCGGGGCTGGCCCTGCTGGTCGCCGGCCGCGGCCTGGCCAAGGTGCTGTTGGACGGCTCGCGGGTTGGTCTGCCCTCCGGCGGTCCGCTGGGCTGGCTCGGCATGGCTTCGTATGTGTTCATTCCGGCGACCGCGATCATCGCGATCGTGATCGCGGTGATCGTGGCCGCGCTGGTGCGCCGCACCACGTTCGGCCGCTATACGCTGTTCGCCGGCGCCAGCCGCTCGGCCGCGTTTCTCGCCGGCACCCCGGTGCGCCGCACCCTGCTCGGCGTTTACGCGATCAGCGGCCTGCTGGCCGGACTGGCCGGGGTGTTCGCCTCGGCACGCACCGGCGCGGCCGATCCCAACTATATCGGCGTGCTGTTCGAGCTGGACGCCATCGCCGCCGCGGTGATCGGCGGCAATCCGCTGTCCGGCGGGCGCATCTCGATCATGGGCGCGGTGTTCGGCGCATTGCTGCTGGAAGTGCTGAACGCGACGTTCATCATGAACAATATCGATTACACCTACGCACAGATACTAAAGGCCGCCTTCATCGTGGCCGCGTTGTATCTTCAGCGGGCGGGGCACTGAGCATGAGCGAAACCGTCGTCACGACCCGGCCGGCCACCGGGCGCATTCGCCGCGAGCGCGTGATCGCGTTGATCCAATCGCGGCTGGCGCTGGCCGTGTTGATCGCGCTTACCCTGGCCGCGGGCAGCTATTTCCCGAATCTGCTGCGCGTCGCCAATCTCAGCAACATCGTCATCGCGGCCTCGTTTCTCGGCGTGATCGTGCTCGGTCAGAGCTTCGTGCTGATCATGGGCGGTCTGGATCTGTCGGTGGGTTCGATGTTGGCGCTGGGCACGGTGGTCTCGGCTTATACCCTGCCCTACGGCTGGGTAGCGGCGCTGCTCTGCCCGGTGCTGGTGGGCGCCGCGATCGGTACGCTCGACGGCACCCTGATCGCCAAGGCGAAAATGGCCCCGTTCATCGTTACGCTGGCCGCGCTGCTGGGCATCCACGGGATAGCCCTATCGTTTGCCAAGCAAAGCATGAACCTGGGCGATTCCGGCTTTTTCGGGGTGATCGCCAACGGCGAGATCGCGGGCGTCAGCAACCTGATCTGGATTCTCGTCGCGGCTTATGTCATCGGCGCCCTGGTGCTCAATCACACGCGCTACGGCATGGCGCTGTTCGCAATCGGCGGCAATGAAGAAGCCGCCCGCATGATGGGGATCCGCGTCGAGCGCATCAAGATCATCACCTACGCCGTGAGCGGTGGGCTGTCGGGCTTGGCCGGCGCCTTGCTGGCCTCGCGTCTGAATTCGGGACTACCGACCGCGGGCACGGGCTACGAGTTGCAATCGATCGCCGCGGCCGTGGTCGGCGGCGTGCTGCTGACCGGCGGCGTGGGCACGCTCACCGGTGCGCTGTCCGGCGTGCTGCTGTTGGGGCTGATCCAGAACATCATCAACCAGATCGGCACGCTTTCGGCCTCTTACCAGCAATTGGCCAGCGGCGCCTTTCTGCTGGTCGCGGTGATTATCCAGTCGCTACTGAGCCATCGCCGCGGCGGCGAGATCTAAAACTCCCGGCCGCGGGGCCAAGAGCTTTCTTAAATCCACATCACCGCCAGCGCGACCGCGCACACCAGCACCCAGCCCGGCTCGTGGTTGCGTCGCAGGCGCGCCAGCGAAAACCGGCGATCGTCGCCGCTGCGCCAGGGCGTGAGCCGCGGCCAGAAATGCGGCACATGAATCGCGTGCCGGCGCTCTTCCTCGGGGAAAAGCTCTTTCAGCCGGCTGTATTCGCGATCGTATTTGCGCGGCATATAGCTGAACAGGAAGATACCGACGCCGATCGCGCCGGCGATCCACAACGCGATGCCGAGCGCCGAGTATGCGTTGCCCGCCGCCATGGCGATGCCGACCAAAACCGCCAGCGAACCGAGATAAGCCGGGTTACGGCTATGCGCGTAGGGCCCGGTGGTCGTGAGATTCAGGTTCTTTTCCAGATGCCCGAATGTCCAGGCGCGGATCGCCAGGCCGAGGATGACGAAAAAACATCCCCCGATAAATGTCGGCCAGGACGGCTCGGCCAACGCCAACAGCACGAATGCCGCGATATAGAGCGAGATCTGGCGCGACGTGATTTTACGTTTGCGCCAACGCTCCCGAAACGATCGATCGGTCCGGGTATAGGCCTCACTGACCATGAGCGCTCCCAGCATGGGAAATGAGCCGCTATGCTACTCCGGGCACCGCAGGATCAGATTCAACTAAAATCAAATAAACATAAAGCCCGGCCAATAACGGATCGGCCGACGCGAATAATTTATTTTGGTCGGCCAACATCAAACCATGTCGCTGGCACATACACAAAAAAATCGATGGATGTGCCCATGATCCGCAGGACGGCAGAACAGCCAACTTATACCAACCGTCATAAAAACCGACCGGTTTTGCGAAGGAAATCAGTCCGCAAATAAACGCAAACGCCCGCAGATAAAGAGGCCCGTCTATACTTTTTTGCCCTTCAGAGGTATTGGTGAATAAATATATTGGATCATGCCCGGCGATGTCGGATCAGGCCTTCCTGCACCACCGACGCGGCCAGGCGGCCGTCGCGGGTGAAGATCAGGCCGCGCGACAGACCGCGGGCATCCTGGGCGCCCGGGCTGTCCATGGCATAAAGCAGCCAGTCGTCGACCGCCGGATCACCGTGAAACCATAGCGCGTGGTCGATGCTCGCCATCTGCATGCCGGGCGTGAAGAACGACACACCGTGCGGCAACTGGGCCGTGGTCAACAGATTGAAATCGCTGGCATAGGTCAGCACGGCGCGGTGCAGGGCGCGATCCGCCGGCAGCGCCGCCTTGGTCCGAAACCAGACATACTGCTTCGGCTCGCGCTGGTCGGGCGCGAGCATGTTCCAGGGTTCGACCGGGCGCAGGTCGATGGCGATATCGCGGCCGACCGCTTCGCGCAGCGATTCCGGCACACGGTCCAGCGCGCCGACCCATTCATGGCGCAGCTCATCGTGGCTCGCCAGGCCTTCCGGGCCGGGCACGTCCGGCATTTCGGCCTGATGCACGTAGCCGTCCTCGGCGACGTGAAAAGAAGCCAGCATGGAGAAGATCGGCCGGCCGTGCTGGATGGCCTGAACCCGACGCGCGGCGAAGCTGCGCCCGTCGCGGATGTTCTCCACCTCGTAGACGATCGGCTTGTCCATATCGCCGGGGCGCAGGAAATAGCCGTGCATGGAATGCGCGAGCTGGCCGGAGGCGACGGTGCGCGTGGCGGCCACCATCGCCTGTCCGGCGACTTGGCCGCCGAACACACTTCGGCCGCCGAGATTACGTGAACTGCCGCGAAACAGCCGATCCTCCAGCACTTCCAGATCGAGCTGGGTCAACAGATCGGCGACCAGCGCCTCGGGCTCTTGAGCCATGATCATCGTCCTCGAACGCGTGAGTCGTCTAATCCAGCGCCGACGCCTCCGCGGCGCGCAGCACGAAATCGCCGCGGGCGAAGGCGATCGGGCGCCCGCGATCGCCTTGCCAGCATTCGGCCTGCACCTGGGCGATGGCGCGTCCGGCACGGATTACACGGGCGGCGACATGACAGTCCGCCAACTCGGCCGCGCGCCAGTAATCGATGGTGAAATCCACCGGATCGGGCAGCCTCGGCTGGGTCTGGCTGATCAGCGTTTCCAGCTGCATGGCCAGTTCCAGCACCCCGGCCACGGTGCCGCCGTGCAACGCCGGCTTGGCCGCGTTGCCGACATGGGTATCGCGGTAGGGCATGACGTAGCGGCGGGCGTCGCCCTCGTCGACGACGGCGAGGCCGAGAAAGCGCGCGAACGGGATGGCATCGATCAGCGCCTTGTAATCGCCGCGGGCGCGGGCATCCCGCAGGCGCCGCGCCGCCGTGCCCGACAGGCTGCGATTCAGATCGTGGCGCGAAGCGCTCATGGCAGCACCGATCCACCGGTACGCATGAAGGTCGCGGTGCAGCGCGCGGTGGGCCGCCCGGAATCGCCCTGATGCAGCATCGCGGTCGCGAACGCGACGTTGCGAGTCACGTGATGGCAGCTCGCCACGATCTCGAGATCGCGCCCGGCCACCGCCGGCCGCAAATAGTCCATGCGCAGATCCAGCGTCGCGACCGCCTCCATTCCAGGCATGGCGAGGAACACCGCCAGACCGCAACTGGAATCGGCCGCCGTGGTGGCGATCGCGGTATGCCATAGTCCGGCTTTGACGTTACCGAGGAAATCCTCGCGATAGGCCAGCCGGGTATGCACGTCCGGCGGGCCCGCGCTGATCAGCGTCAGCCCGATGGCGCGATTATGCGGAATCGCGTCGGTAAACCGCTGCGCAATCTTCCCTCGAACGACGGGATCGGATTTGTCGATGCTGTCAGTCATCAATGAGAAGATAGCGGCCTCGAATCACCCTGTCACTCGCCCGGAAACCGACGCAACCCGGCGCGCGGGCGACGATATAGCGGCCCGCCGGTCCGACCGCGCGCCAGCAACCGATGACACCACGATTTATTACGTCACCCGGCCGGAAAAATAGGCGCTAATCGATTGCCTTGTCGACCAGATCGCGCATGATGCCGTCGAGATCGTCGATGGCATCGGGCACGTCCAAGCCGTGGCGGTCCGCGAGATAACCCGGCTTGCTGTAGTTCACATGCACCGCGCCGTCGGTGTCTTCGCTGACCAGGATGCGCATCGGCAAATCGACCGCCACGGTCTGGCCGCCGGCGATCATCCGGGCCTGTTCGGCGCCGGCATCGAACACCACGAGCGTGGCCGGATCGTCGTTGTCGTCGAGCATACTGCCGATGGCATGTGCGGCCGCGCGATGGTCGAACTGTTGCAGCAGTTCGAGATCGTCGTTGTCGTTGATGGCGTCGATGAGCTGATCGAGCGTGGTGGCGAAATCGCGGTCGCTGATGCGATCGACGATGCCCTCGCCCCGGCCGATACCGTCGACGCCGCCGGCGCGCGACACGCCGTTGCTGGCAACCGCATCGCCGACCCACGTGGCTATGTCCTCGGCGAGCCCGTCGAGCGCGTCCCGAGCGTCGGCGACATCGTAGCGCGCGGCCAGATAGTCGCTGCTGTTATAGGCGACGCCGACGTTGCCGGAATCGAGGCCGGGCAAGCCGTTGGCCGGGCCGATGGCCGGGTCGATAGCGGGATCGCCGGCTCCGTCGCCGGTCCGGTAGACGAGGATCGCCGGCGGCAGGTCGAGCCCGGCGCGGCGGTCGGCCGCGATAATGGGCGTCATGCGCTGCGGGTCTTCGTACATGATCACGCGGGTCGGCCGGATATCGCGGCCGGCGGCGTCGGCTTCGGCCTGCAGATCCACCGTGAGCGTCTGGTCGTAGTTCCGGCGCTCGATCGCCTGTTGCAAATTATTGAAAGTCCGGGTGAAAAGATAATCCGAGACCGCCACGTTCAGACCGGCGACCTCGGTGTCCGCGACGGCGACGGTATTGTCGTTGCCGCTGCCGTTGTCGTTGCCGTCGAAGACATTCGTCCAGTCGATGTCGCAGCCGGTCATGGCGATGGCCAATATCGGGACGGCGAGCAGGGCCCCGCATGCGCGGATCGTATTCATGGCGATTGTTTTTCGTGTGCGACCGTCTGTCGCCAACTTAGCGCTATTCGAAACGTTCGCGCCAGCGCTGCACGGCGACCTGTTCCTTGACCAATTCCAGCACTTCGATGGTGGCGTCGCGGATTTCCGTCGACGCCGCGCCCATGTCCTGCGCCAAC
>NZ_DASSKM010000128.1:0-14490 GCF_035690525.1 Salinisphaera sp. | reverse complement strand
GCTTGCCGATGGTCTGCCGGTCACCGCGCGCGCCGACGATATCCGCGCGGCAGTCGAGTCGCATCAGGTGGTGATCGTCTGCGGCGAGACCGGTTCCGGCAAGACCACGCAATTGCCCAAGCTGTTGCTGGCCGCCGGCATCGGCGATCGCGGGCTGATCGGACATACCCAGCCGCGACGGCTGGCCGCGCGCAGCGTCGGGCAGCGCGTGGCCGAGGAGACCGGCACCGAATTCGGCGGTCTGATCGGGTTCCAAACCCGGTTCGAGAACAAACTATCCGATGCCACCCAGGTCAAGCTGATGACCGACGGCATCCTGTTAGCCGAGACCGCGCGCGACCGGTTTCTGAACAAGTACGAGGCCATCGTCATCGACGAGGCCCACGAACGCACGCTCAACGTCGACTTCCTGCTCGGCTACCTCAAGCGCATTCTGCCCGAACGGCCGGATCTCAAGCTCATCGTGACCTCGGCGACGATCGATCCGGAGCGCTTCGCGGAGTTTTTCGACGGCGCGCCGATCCTCAACGTCGAGGGGCGCGGCTATCCGGTCGAGGTACGCTATCGCCCGCCAATCGACGCCGAAACCCGTAATGCCCGCGACTGGCCGGAGGCGATCGAGGATGCCGTGCGCGAGCTCTGGCGCCCGGGCGGGGGCAACAGTCCGGGCGATATCCTGGTGTTCCTGCCGGGCGAGCGCGATATCCGGGATACCGAGCGGCATTTGTCCAAGGCATTCGCCGGCGACAAGTTCGATGCCGAGATCGTGCCGCTGTATGCCCGGCTGACACGCTCGGCTCAGAACCGGATCTTCTCGGCCTCCAACGGCCGCCGCGTGGTGCTCGTGACCAACGTGGCCGAGACCTCGCTCACCGTGCCCGGCATTCGCTACGTAGTGGACACGGGCCTGGCGCGCATCAGCCGTTATTCCACCGCGGCCAAGGTCCAGCGGCTGCCGATCGAGCGGATATCGAAAGCGAGCTGCAATCAGCGCGCCGGGCGCTGTGGGCGGCTTGCGCCCGGTATCTGTATCCGGCTGTTCGACGAGGCCGACTACGAGGCCCGGCCCGACTTTACCGAGCCGGAAATCCGGCGCACTAATCTGGCCAACGTGCTGCTGACCATGGCCGATCTGAAGCTCGGCGCGATCGAGGATTTTCCGTTCATCGACCCGCCCGAGCGCCGCTATATCAACGACGGACGCAATCTGCTGGCCCAGCTCGAAGCGCTCGCCGACGGCCGCATCACCAAGCTCGGCCGGCAGCTCGCGCGGCTGCCGCTGGACCCGCGTATCGGGCGCATGCTGATCGCCGGCCACCAATTCGGTGTCGCGGGCGCGATGCGCGTGCTCGCTGCCGGGCTGACCATCCAGGACCCGCGTGACCGCCCGGCCGGCATGCGCGAAGCCGCCGACGAGGCCCAGAAGCCGTTCGTCGACAACCGCTCGGATTTCATCAGCCTGCTGCGGCTGTGGGACGGCTTCGCCGAGGCGCGGCGTGAGTTGTCGGGCAGCAAGCTGCGCGCCTGGTGCAAGAACCGGTTCGTGAATTTCATGCGCATGCGCGAATGGGAGGATCTGGCGCGCCAACTGCGCCGGATTGGCCACGATATCGGCCTGAACAGCGATCCGGCGCACGGGCGGCTGGCTGATGTCGATCCGGTGGCGTTGCATCAGGCGTTGCTGCCCGGGCTGCTCGATCATATCGGCCAGCTCGACGAGCCGGCCGACGGCAAACCGAAGAGGAAGGGCGCCGATTATCTGGGCGCGCGCGGGCGCAAGTTTCGTATCTTCCCGGGCTCGGGACTGGCCAAACGGCAACCGAAATGGATCGTGGCCGGCGAGCTGATCGAGACCAGCGCGCTGTTCGCGCACACCGTCGCCGGCGTCGACCCGAAGTGGATCGAGGCCGCGGCGGCGCATCTGGTCACCCGCGAGCGTTACGACCCGCACTGGGAAAAACGCCGCGGACAGGTGGTCGCGCGCGAACGGGTCAAGCTGTTCGGCCTGACCCTGGCGGATGGGCGCAAGGTCGATTTCGGCCGCATCGATCCGGTGTTGGCGCGCGAAATCTTCATTCGCGACGGCCTGGTGGCCTTTGCCGTGGCCGACCGGCGCGGGCGGCTGCCGGAATTCTTGGCCGCCAATCAGGCCGTGGTCGAGCGGATCCAGAACCGCGAAGCCCGTTTTCGCCGCCGCGATCTGCTGGTCGATGAAACGACGCAGGCCGCCTTCTACGATGCCCGACTGCCCGAGAGCGTTTACGACCGCAAAACGCTCGATCGGTGGCTGAAAAAAAATGATGCCGCCGTTCTTTGTTTCGACGAGGACCAGCTGCTGCGCTCGGCCGGTGTCGAGACGGAAGAGGGCGCCTACCCGGAATCGATGACGCTGGGCGACCTGCCGGTCAAGCTCGACTATGCCTTCGAGCCGGGCCGGGCCGAAGACGGCGTGACCGCCCATGTTCCGCTGGCCGCGCTCAACCAGATGCCGGGCGAGCGCGCCGATTGGCTGGTGCCGGGTCTGATCGAGGAAAAATTCCGCGAATATCTCAAGGCGCTGCCGAAGAACCTGCGCAAGCGCGTGGTGCCGGTGCCGGATTTCGCGCGCGCGGCGGCAAAGCGCGTCGAATTCGGCGCGGGCGATCCCGAAGCGGCGTTGCGAGACGCCGCCTACGAAATGATCGGGCTACGGATTCCCGACGACGCGTGGACAGGTTTCACGCCGAGCGATCATCTGCGCATGCGGTTCGAGATCGTCGACGACGCCGGCCATACGCTCGCCACCGGCCGCGATCTGGCGGGACTCCGAGACGAACTCGGCGAGCACGCCCGCGCGGCGGTGTCCCGATCGGCCGATCATGCCATGCGCCGCACGGGCTTGACCGAGTGGCCGGCCGACGTCGCGCTGGATGTGCCGGTGACGCTTGCGCATGCCGGCGTGCGGGTCAACGCGCACCCGGTGTTGATCGATCGGATCGGCCATGTGGATCTTGAATTGCTGGACGACCCGGATGAAGCCGTGCGCGTTCATCGCCGGGGCGTCATCCGGCTCGTTCGGCTGGCCGTCACCCGGCCGACGCGCTTGATCAAACGCGATCTGCCCCATCTCAAGCGGCACGCGGTGGTCAAGCTCGCCGAGCCGCCGCCGGCCGCCGGCGTTGATCCGGATCGGATCGCCGCGATCGCGGCCGACCCGGAGTCGCCGCTGGTGGCTGATCTACTCACCGCGCTGATCGACAAGCGGCTCGGCGCGACGCCGCTGACCCGAGCCGGGTTCGATGCGGCGCTCGAGACGGTGCGTTCGCATATCATGGCCGATGCGGTGGCGCTTTGGGACGCGCTCGAACCGGCGCTCGACGCGCTGGCGGACGTGCGCAAGCGGCTGTCGAAAAATATCGGGCTCGACTGGATGGCGTCGATCGACGATATCAACGACCAACTCGCGCACTTGGTTTATATCGGATTCGTCGGCGCTGCCGATGACCCGACCGCGCGGGCCCGGGATCTGGCGCGCTATCTGAAAGGTGTGGCGATACGTCTCGACAAGCTGGCCGCCGACGGCGCGGCGGCGGACAAGGCGCGGTTGCGTGAGATTACGCCGTACTGGCAAGCCTATAAGGACAAGGCCGCCAAGGCAATGCGGCGCGGCACATGGTCGCGCGAGCTCGACCTGCTGCGTTGGATGGTCGAGGAGTTCCGGATTCAGGTCTTCGCCCAGCAACTCGGCACCGCGATCAAGGTCTCCGCCAAGCGTCTGGACGCTCAACTCGACGCCTGTTGACCGGTTGGCGCAGCTTATGGGCGGCAAATCAAATATCTTTCGACCACGCGGTATGAAACCGCGCGGTCGACCAAAGGGAAGAGCTAACGTCTCTCCCCTTTGGAAACCCCATTGCTAAGGTGTCCGCGGCAAGCCGCGGGGTATGGGTGAATCAAGGAAGACCGGCTTCTTCGCTGCCGCTGCCGACGGTCCGTTACGAATTACGATTGCAGCGCGGCACCATGGCAACTACAGTTTCGCGCTGGCCTTAATCGCGGGTGTGATTGCGGTTTGCGCCATGCTCGGGCGAGAATCGCGGGGCATTTGAATTTACCGTGTCGGCGTCCTGCTGGGCACCGGGCCTGCGGAGCGCGATATCGTGGTCCGTCTTGAATTACATGAAGGGGATAATATATGTCCAGAGCTTTCCGGTTTTCCGCCGCGCTGCTGTGCGCGGCCAGCCTGTTCGGCGGCGTTGGAGTGGCCGCGGCCCAAAATTCGTCGGACTCGTCCGCCCAGGACAACGTCAAGATCACGCATTACGAAGACTGGGAAGTTCGTTGTCCGAAGTCCGGGGACCAAAACCAGTGCGAGATGACCCAGCTGGTCGAGAGCCCGCAGTCGGGCAAGCCGATCATGCGCGTGGTCATGGGCTACCCGCCGCAGATCGACAGCGCGGCCATGATCTTCATTCTGCCGCTGGGTACACGCTTGGCCCCGGGCGTTCAACTCAGCGTGGATGGCGATCAGGCGCGCCGTTTTCCGTTTCAAATCTGCCTGGCCCAGGGTTGCCGCGCCGATTTTCCGATTGAGGACTCGTTGTTGAACAAGCTCAAGCACGGCCAGACCGCGCAGGTCACGATCATCGGCCCGAAAGGCGACCAGATCGACCTGAAGGTGTCGCTGTCGGGCTTCACCGCCGCGAACGACGCCATCGCGCAGTAACGCAGGCCGATCTACGGCTTTTGGGGCGCCGATCGTCTGCCCGATCGGCGCTTTTTTATGCCCGCGTACGGCTCAGCATTTCGGCTTCGAGGCGCGTCAGCAGGCGCGGCAGGCGTTCGACAAAGCCGGGATATTCGGCCAACAGTGCGGGCAGGGCGGCGGCCAGCGGATTGCGCCGTGTGGCGCGGCGGCCGACCGCGGTGAGCGCGCGCTCGATGCCGCGCGCATCGGCGTAGCCGGACAGCATGCCGGCGAAACCTTGGACATCGGGCGGGCCGGCCGGGGCATCATTCGGCCATTCGGCCGCGACGCGCGCGGCGATTCGTCGTGCGAAAACAGCAAACGGTTCGGCGCTGTAATCGGGCCAACGCCGCGCCAGGGCATGATCAAAGCCGATATCGACGATGATGCCGGCATAGCGGCGAAGCGGGCTGCGGAATCGCTCGCGTAGCTCGCGATGGGCCGGGTGAGCATCGCTGGTGGAATCGATCGCGCGGTGCAGGCGGATGCCCTCGTCGGTACGCGCATCGAAACGCGGCGCGTCGATCCGGCCCTTGACGATATCGCCGAGAATCTGGCCAGCCGCCGAGGTGTCGGTGCGTTCGGCCAGCCACAGATGAGCCAGCAGGTTCATGGCGTCGGGCGCGGCGGGCGCCCCGTATCATTCGCTGAAGAAATCCACCGCTCCGGTTTCGACCGAGTATTCGGCGCCTACAATCTTCAGACCGTCGGTTTCGATGAGGTTTTCGAGAACCGCCGAACTGTGGCGAAGCTGGTCCACGGATTTCTCGACATTGGCCCGCACGGCGGCCGCGGCGAGCGCGCTATGGTCGTGGCGCAGTTCGGTATCGAGCAATGCATCCACCGCCGGGCGAACCTGATCGACGATCGAGCGCAGATTCGGCGACTGTAGCTCAGTGGGCTGTTGCAGTTGATCGACGGTAGCCTTGACCGCGCCGCATTGGGTATGCCCCAGCACCACGACCAGGCGCGTACCGAACATTTCGGCCGCGTATTCGATGCTGCCGGTCAGCGACGGGGCGACGATATTGCCGGCGACACGGATCACGAACAAATCCCCCAGCCCTTGATTGAACACGATCTCGGCCGGCACGCGCGAGTCCGAGCATCCCAGGATGACGGCGAACGGTTGTTGTTGCTGAATCAGTTCGGCGGAGGCGCCGAGCCCGGCCAACGTATCGGAATCGGCGATATGGTTGACGAAATCTTGATTGCCTTGCTTCAGGCGGGCCAGGGCATCGTCGGCAGACAGCATATAAACAAACTTCGGTTGTGCATATTGATCGCCGGTTATTATGCCACGGCTGCCGACATTTTCCGCGCTCGGCGATGCGTCGAATGGGTTACGACGACAATCTGCTGATGCTGGGCCGTATACCACCAAAGTGGAGGCCTGCTACAAGATTTATCTTGATATTGTCAACGGATAGACATAAAAACCGGGAGTTCTCATGACCTATCTCAAATGGGCGACCGTGGCAATCGCCGGCTCACTGGTTGTTATGGCGGGGGGATGTGACGACGACGCCAATGTGAGTTTGTCCGATGGCGGATCAAATGACTCCGGTACTAGTACGCCGATCGAGCATTTGGTCGTGATTTTTCCGGAAAATGTTTCCTTCGACCATTATTTTGGCACCTATCCGAACGCGGCCAATCCGAGCGGCGAACCGAAGTTCATCGCCGCGGCCGATACACCCGAAGATATTGATAACTACACGCAGGAGCTGCTGAACAACAATCCGAATCTGAATCCAGCCAACGGCGACGGCGCCACGAATCCGTTCCGTCTGGATCGTAGCCAAGCGCTGACCGCCGATCAGCATCACGATTACGAGCCCGAGCAGCTGGCGTTCAACGACGGCGCCATGGACCTGTTCCCGAAATCCGTCGGTCACGGCGGCCCGCCGCCGGATGTGGCGCAAACGAAAGCGACCCAAAATACCGGGTTGGTGATGGGCTACTACGACGGCAACACCGTGACCGCGTTATGGAACTATGCTCAGCAATATGCCATGAGCGATAACTCGTACGGCACGAATTTCGGGCCGTCCACGCCGGGCGCGATCAACCTGATCTCCGGCCAGACCAACGGCATCGTCGAGATGATTCCGGCCGATTCCACCTCCGGCTACATACCGGACGGTAACGGCGGCAAAACGCTCATTAGCGACCCGGATCCGATCGGGGATGTCTGCTCGGGCAACAAACAGGTCCGGATGGGCGGCCCGAATATCGGCGATATGCTGAACAACGCCGGGGTGACCTGGGGCTGGTTCGAGGGCGGCTTCGATCTGACCGTAATCAACGAAAACGGCACTACCGGCTGTGAGCGCAGCCATCATACCCGCGTCACCGCCACTGGCACCAAAAACAACGCCCCTGTGACTTCAGCTGATTATATCCCGCACCATGAGCCGTTCCAGTACTACGCCTCGACCGCCAATCCGGAGCACAAGCGGCCGAGCAATATCGCCTCGATCGGCCATACCTACAAGATCGACGACGAGGGGAACAAGACCGATATCAAGGATCCGGCCAATCATCAGTATGATAGCCACGACTTCTTCGATGCGGTCAAGGCGGGCAATTTCCCGGCGGTGAGTTTTCTCAAGGCCCCGGCCTACGAAGACGGCCACGCCGGCTACTCCGATCCGATCGACGAGCAGCATTTCATCGTCAAAGTGATCAATTTTCTCCAGCGCCAGCCGGCCTGGAAACACACCGCCGTCATCATCGCCTACGACGACTCGGACGGCTGGTACGACCATCGCTACAGCCCGAACGTGAACCCTTCGTCCAGCATGCAAGACGCGCTCAACGGCGCCGGTACTTGCGAGTCGGGCGGTAAAGGCTCGCAACAGCGCAGTGTGCCGCTGGACGGGATCGACGGCAAGCCGGCCCAGGGCCGTTGTGGTTACGGGCCGCGTCTGCCGCTGCTGGTGATCTCGCCGTGGGCCAAGCACAACTTCGTCGATCACACGCTGACCGACCAGACCTCGATCATGCGCTTCATCGAAGATAATTGGCTCGACGGCAAGCGCCTGGGCCAGGGTTCCTTCGACAAGCTGGCCGGCTCGCTGGAAAACATGTTCGACTTCGACGCGCCCAGCCCGCCGAACGCCGACATACTGCTGCTCGATCCGGACACGGGCCTGCCGCAGAGTTGAGCCCGGGCGCCGGCTCCATGGGGCCGGCGCCGCAACCGCCCCGATTCGATTCGGCGCCCAACGGTTTGCCGACGGGCGCCTTTTACCGCTTTGTATGACGCGCAATCACAACGCGCCGAGGCTCGACGATGATCTTATCGCGACGACATTTTCTACGCCTGGGCACCGCCGCAGGCGCGACCGCCGCCGGTCTCGGGCTGCCGATGCCGGGTGAGGCCGGCGAACAGACCGCGCGGCAGGCCCTGTCGATGAATCCGCGTACCCTGACCCCGTTCGTCGATCCGCTGCCGATTCCGCCCAAGGCTGCGCCGACACAGTGGCGGGGCCAGGACGGACGACGCATACCGCATTATCGGGTCGTCATGAACGAGGCCGAGGTGAAGGTGCATCGCGACATGCAGCCGACGCGGATGTGGACCTACGACGGCAGTCACCCCGGGCCTACGTTCGACACGATCTCCGGCCAACCGTTGTCGGTGGAGTGGTTGAACGACCTGCCATCCCGGCATTTCCTGCCGGTGGACTATACGGTTTGTGGAATGGAACCCGGCGCGCAGGGCGTTCGCAATATCGTGCATCTACACGGCGGCCGTACGCCGGCGGAAAGCGACGGTTATCCGGAGGATTGGTATCCGCCGGGCCGATCGAAGGTCGCGCATTATCCAAACGGACAGGACGCGACCACGCTCTGGTATCACGATCACGCCATGGGCGTGGCGCGACTCAACCACTATGCCGGCATGATGGGCGCGTTTCTGATCCGCGACGAGGTCGAAACCGCCCTCGGGCTGCCCGACGGCGACCAGGAAATCCCGCTGATCATCTGCGATCGCCGTTTCAGTCCGGAGGGTCAGCTCTACTATCCGACCTCGGGCATACCGGGCCATCCGTGGATCTCGGAGTTTCGCGGCAACGCCATCATGATCAACGGCAAGCTCTATCCGTATCTGGACATCGAGCCGCGCCAGTATCGCTTCCGGCTGATCAACGGCTCGAATCAGCGCTTCCTGCGGCTGGCGCTGTCCGGCAAGCGCGTCTTTCATCAAATTGGCAGCGATCAAGGCCTGCTGCCGGCGCCGGTCGCCATGAAGGAGCTGCTGTTAGCGCCGGCCGAGCGGGCCGATATTGTCGTCGATTTTTCGGACTGGCCGCGCCAGGAATTGACGCTGACCAACGACTCCCGCCATGTCATGCAGTTCCGCGTGGGCGGCGGACGGGCGCGGAGCAGCGCCAATATGCCGGCGTCGCTGCGGCCGGTGGCGCGGATTCCCGAATCGCGGGCCGTGCGTCAACGTTATCTTACGCTCAACGATTACATGCGCCCGACCGGCGCTTCGATGCTCATGCTGCTCAACGGTACGCGCTGGTATGCGGAGCCGACCGAGGACCCCGAGTTGGGCAGCACCGAGATATGGCATCTGGTGAATTTGACCAATGACACGCACCCGATCCACCTGCATCTGGTGCGCTTTCAGGTGCTTGACCGCCGGCCGATCGATGTATTCCGCTACCAGAATGACAACACGGTGCGTTTCCTAGGCGAAGCGCAACCGCCGGCGGCCAACGAGATGGGCTGGAAGGACGTGATTCAGGCGCATCCGGGAACCGTGACGCGCA
Organism: Salinisphaera sp.; assembly: GCF_035690525.1. Lineage (GTDB taxonomy): Bacteria > Pseudomonadota > Gammaproteobacteria > Nevskiales > Salinisphaeraceae > Salinisphaera. The sequence continues at coordinate 4,977 of NZ_DASSKM010000128.1, read as the reverse complement.
TCATCGTGCCGTTCGAGGGCTATCCCGGACGCTACGTCTGGCATTGCCATATTTGGGAGCATGCCGCGAACGAGATGATGCGCCCTTATGTAGTGCGGCCACGAGTTTAGGCGCCGTGCCAAGCGACGGCGAAGCCGGAAAGACCGGCGCCGTCGCCCGGCATCTTTTAAGCGCGTTTCAGCCGGGAGCACCGAGCGGAATCACGACACGCCCGAAAGTGGCGTTGGTCACTTCTCCGAAGCTGGTATACATCGCCAGGCCGCCGCACAGAATACCGATATAGCCGCCCAGCGTGCTGATTGCGGCAAAGCCGATCGCATCCCCGATACCCAGCAAAAAGTACGTGATCCAGAGCGTGAGAAACACCAGCCACAGCGCACGGTTCAACCGAAACGTGGCGATCCACATATAGAATGTGAACACGCCCCAGAGAATCAGCGCGACGCCGATGGTGGGGCCCGCCTGGCTGACATCGATGATGCCGTTACCGGAGAGCATCAGCAGAATCGCGAACCACCACCAGAACGCCCCGTAACTCAGAAACGCCACCATGCCGAAGGTATTGCCGGTCCGGAATTCCATGACGCCGGCGATCAGCTGGATCAACCCGCCGTACGTGAGCGCCAGCGGAATCACGACCGATTCGCCGCCGCCCGGCAGCGCGTGCGCGTTGACCAGACTAAGCAGTACCGTGGTCATGCCGAAACCGACCAGGCCCAGCGGGGCGGGATTGGCCGGCTGGGTGATTGCATCATCGGCCATGGTCGTCTCCTTTTTTCGAATAATAGTCGGAGTGTCGAAGCGTATCAGGGCTGGGCGAAATCCAGAATGCCGACTTTGGTTGCACGCAATGAAAATTTAAAGCCAGTGCGGGCTCGGTATCCGCGCCAAAAGTATGGATTTAAGGACGTCGCGAGCGACGGCGCAGGTTCAGCGCCATACTTTGCGCAATTTGTACGGATTCCACGAACGAAGGAATTTTCGATCGAGGTGTTGGCGGTGGGCCTGCTCCCGCCGAAATCCCCGTGGTGTCAACATCTGCAGCCGGGCGCGGCCTATCGAGTAGTGTCTGATTCGATAGGCTAATTTGCCAAGAAGAGCCGGTGTCGCTAATACTGGGCAGCGGACGATTGGATTTCGGTCTATATCGTCTGTAATCCTGGCATCGTATTTACTTCTAGCCAGGCTGCAACGCGTGCTGGCGGCGTGCGGCGTTTAGCGCCCAGAGGGCTGAACGGCTGCCAGTGGGTGGTTTGTGACGTGCTGGCGGCTTCCTGTCCCGGAAGCCGCCTTTTTTTATGCCTGGCGCCATATCGATTTCCTTACGAAACCCGGCCAGGCTGGGCTCAACTCAGGCCGTGAAGAAGAACCGCACGACCGGCTCGGACGCCAGCAATGGCGCGGTATCATCCTTGAACGGCTGATAGTGCGGCATACGGGTATGGGTATCGAAGGCGGCACGATCGGTATAGGCCTCGTGCAGGACCACGACGTTGTCGGCGTCGTCGGGCACGAGCACGTCGAACTGATGGCAGTCGTCCTCATTGGCCAGCGACTGGCGCGCGTCCTCGTGCGCGTGTTCGAGAAAAGCCTGGCGTTGACCGGGCTTGAGCGCGAATTCGGCGATGACGATGAAACCGGGCTGAGCACTCATGGATGTTTCCTTGACGATGATGACGCGAAGCGTCGGAATAAAACGCGAACCGGAGACGAGCGCCTTGACCCGTCTGTGGGTGGCGCCTACAACGGATAAAACCGGTCCGGTCGCGATCAGACGCTCATGATGGAGGAGCCCGACATGTCCCACAACATTCTCATGCCGCGGATTATGGAGATCGGCGGCGGAGCGCTGGCGCGGCTGCCCGGGGTATTGGCGGCGCTCGACGTGGCGTGTCCGCTGATCGTCACCGATCGCATGATGATGGAACTGGGATATGTCGAACGCGCGGCCGCGCTGCTGCGCGAGGCCGGCATGGGATGGGGCATATTCGCCGATACCGTGCCCGAACCCACCGAACGCTCGATCATGGCCGGGGTCGAGGTCATGAAGCGGGGCCTGGAAGACGGTCGATCCTACGATGCCGTCATCGCGATTGGCGGCGGCAGCTCGATCGATTCGGCCAAGGCGATCGGAGTGCTGGCGCATTTCGGCGGCGCGATCCGCGACTATCGGTTTCCGAAACAAGCCGAGCGCGCCGGGCTGCCCGTGATCGCCGTGCCGACAACCGCGGGGACCGGTTCCGAGTGCACCCGTTTCACCGTCGTCACCGACGATACGGGGGATGAAAAGATGTTGTGCGCCGGCATCGGTTTCATGCCCACAGCCGCGATCGTGGATTACGAACTGAGCCTGTCGGTGCCCGCACGCGTAACCGCGGATACCGGGATCGACGCGCTCACGCATGCGATCGAAGCCTATGTCAGCCGCAAGGCGAACCCGTTTTCCGACCGACAGGCACTGGCGGCGATGGACCTTATCGGCCCCAACTTGCGTACCGTCTACCACCAGCCGGGCAACCGGCCGGCCCGCGAGGCGATGATGCTCGGTGCGAGTCTGGCCGGGCTGGCGTTTTCGAGCGCTTCGGTTGCCCTGGTGCATGGCATGAGCCGGCCGATCGGCGCCTTCTTCCATGTGCCGCACGGTTTGTCGAACGCCATGCTCCTACCCGCAATCACACGCTATTCGCTAGGCTCGGCCAAGGCCCGCTACGCCACCTGCGCGCGGACGATCGGGGCGGCGAATCCAGCCAATACCGATGCCGCCGCGGTGCGCCTGCTGATGCGTGAATTGAACGCGCTCAACGCGGATCTGGAAGTGCCTTCGCCGGCGGATTACGGCATCCGGCGCGACCGGTGGCGGGGCACCCTGGCCACAATGGCCGAGCAAGCCCTGGCTTCAGGCTCGCCGGGCAACAACCCGCGCGTGCCGAGCGCCGCCGACATTGTCGACCTCTACGAAACGGTGTGGTGGCAGACCGCGTAGCCCTGGATGATCCCGCCGGGCGGTCTCATCATCGCGGCGTCATGAACGACTGGATCCGCTGGGTCAACTCGGGGTCTTGCTGGGCCTGCTGAACGATGTTGTTGTACTGTTGCGGCGTCAGCCCGCTGGCCTTCACGGCCTTGACCATGGCCTTGTTCTCTTTCTTTCGGACGGCCTGCTTGTCGCTGACATCGGCGTCGGCGACCCGGCTGTCCCATTTCTTGATCACGGTCTGAACGTTGGCCTGCGCCTTGACGAACTGCCTGAGTTGCTTGTCGGTGTACCGATCGGCCGGTTGCGTCTTCGGGCTGTCGCCGGCTCCCGGATCGTCGCTGTCGGCCGCAAACACGGGCAACGAAAATACGCTGGCGGCGGCCAGCACCAGCGCGATGACCGCGCGGATTTTGATCGACTGCATGCGCACTCCTGTCACAGAAAGTAATACCGGAATGAACGTACGTAAGTCTGCACGAACGAAACCACCCGGAAAAAAGCCGGCCACCGCCGTCCGACCGAATCGCTTGGAAGATCACGATAATCGGGTTTGACCCCGGATGAATCGGCCCAGCGTGCAGCAGCCGTTGCGCAAGAGCGATCATAACGCTTATCTTCCGTGGCTCCGAGGCGGCGCGACACGGGTCGCGTGCCGGATGGCCGAAATCGCCGTATTCAAGCGCTGAGGCAGCGGGCCGCGAATATCGACGAAAGGCAGATCGCGTTCAACCAGTGCGCCGCGCCAGATACGACGGCAGCGCTCGCGCTCGGCGGGCGCGGGAAAACAGCGCTGGCCGTCGTCGACAAAATCGATATCGGTATCGCAGAGCAGGTACAACGCATAATGCCGGGATCGCCGCTCGGCCGCCGCGCGCACCCAGGCCGGGCACTGCCCGGGAAAGAGCAGGTCCGCCCATAGCGTATTGGTGATCAATTCCGTATCGCAGACAACGAGTTGCCCGGCGCGCGCCGCGGCCCGGGCTTCGTTGTCGATCTGGCCGCGGGCGATGGTCGCCAGATCCTCGACACGGATATCGCCGTCGCGCCGGTGCCAGAACGACCGGACATATTCCTCGGCCCAAGGCGCGGCAAAGACATCGGCCAGCCGCCGGGCGAGGGTGGTCTTGCCGGTCGACTCGGTGCCGAACAGGGCGACGCGAATCGTCACGCCGGCGCATCCCGCCGATAACTGGCCAACCAGGCCCGCAAGCCGACGAACGAGAGCACCAGATAAAGGCTGTACAGGATCACGAACCAGTACAGGCCGATCGCCACATATACTGCCAGCCCCGCGATATTGACCACGACCCAGCCGCCCCAGGCCTCGATTTTCTTGTGCGCCTCGAGCCACTGGGAGATGATGCCGAAGGCGGCGATGAACGCATCGCGCCACGGCATGGGATCGCCGACACGATCCAAAAGCGCGCCCCAGGTCACGGTGGCCATGAGGCCGAGCGCGATCAGCCCGCCGAGCCGACGCCAGCCGAGTCGCGATACCGGCAGCCGGTCGCGCCAGCCATCGGGATGCGTCCAGCACCACCAGCCGTAAGCCAGCGCAACGAAATACACCCCCTGTAGCGACATATCGGCATAAAGCCGCTGGCCGGCGAATACGATCGCGGTGAGCACCACCTGCACCAACCCGGTCGGAAAATTCCAGAGGCTCTGTCTCGTGGCCAGCCACACGCCGAGCAGGCCGAGCACGGTGGCGGCCTGCTCGATCCAGGGCGCGGCGACGAAGCCGTGCCAAATGGCATCGAGAACACCGCTCATGACAGGCGGATCAAGAACAACTGTGGATACGGCATGGCCATTCCTACGCCGGCATGAACCGGATCAGGTTCGGGCCTGTTGCTGCTTCACACGACGCCGCGCCGGCGGCCATTTTGGTGCAAGACAAGGCGCAGCGGGTGTACGGTAGTCATTCTACCGTAGCGCGCTGCAACGCTGGATTGCGCCAAAATGGCCCCGGCCCTTCGGGTTGCGGCCCCAAATCGCGC
>NZ_DASSKM010000127.1:0-14110 GCF_035690525.1 Salinisphaera sp. | reverse complement strand
GTTGAACAGGGTGTTGCGGCTGGAAAAGATGTAGCTCGGGCCGTTGTCGCCCAGCGTCAGTCGATAGGGCGAAGTCAAATCGGCATTGGGCGTGACTTTAATGGCCGTTGCCGTGGCGGTACCGGTGGCAAACAGCCCGGCTGCCAGCAACAGGCCCAGCAATAGGCGGACCGATAGACGCTTGAGTGAGGTCATGATCGTGCTCCGTGATCCGATATAGGGGGACCCGGGTCACGCAAAATCGCGGCCAGACGGGCAAAGCTTATGATTTACCAGTAATTACAATGCAGCGGCGTCGCCTAATGTCAGGCGTTTCGACATGTAATGACGATTATCCAAGCGGCGTTTTTTCGGTTCGCTTGGACGGTTGTATTGTCGTATCAAGCGCTTGGCGGACTGGCTGCCGACCTAGGTCGTATGTTGTCGATGTCGACGGGTGGCCAGCCTTTGCGGCGCGCCGGCGTCGGGGCGTTCAGAACTGCCACTGCATTACGATCGCGGTCGTGATCAGCAGCGCCATGGCCTGGTGGAAAGCCACGACCGCACCGGGCGCCTTGGGCTTGAGATTGACCGCCTGGAACAGAATGAAGCCGATCGCCACCTGTGCCAGCACCAGCGCGAAAGCCACCGGATAAGTCGGCATATACCAGCCCAGCGTGCCGACCACCAGCAGCCCGGCAATGCCGTGCAGCACGAAGATCCATTGCGGCTGGCGCTGCGGCACCGAGAACTGGCCGAGCGGTTGGCCGAAGCCGCGCCCGCCGGTGACCACGCCGCCCATGAAGATCGCGAACAGCAGCGGATGGGTCGGGATGATGATCAGCAGATAATAGCCCAGCCCGATGTTGGCATGCGCCAGCGGCAGAATATAGGCGATGAACACCAGATAAGCCAGCAACCCGTGCGTGCCATGCACGATCGCCGGCGCGCGTCCGGCCAGCACATACAGCACGCCCATGCCGAACAGTGCCGTGGCCACGATCAGGCCCAACCCGAGAAACATTTCGTAGACCGGGTCCAGGATCGCCAGCGCCACGCCGACCAGACCCACGAGCGTCGCCACCACGCGGTGCGCGGCCTCGGGGTCGCCGCGCAGCATCAGCACCACGATGTTCTTGGTATACGGCCAGCGCGTGCCCAGCGCCAAACCGAAACCAAAGCCCTCGACGATGCTGCCGAGCATGATCAGCACGGCGGCGAACACCACCTGGGCCACCAGCAGGCCGTGCGCGAACTGGGCGCGCAGGCCGCCGCCGAAGGTCAGCCCCTGGTACAGCCCGAGGAGCGCGCCAATCGCCAGCAACCCGCCGATGGCCAGCCCGACCGCGCGCACCAGCCAAGTCAGTTCGCCTTCGACGACATGATGCGGATCGGCCGAGGGATCGCGCGATCGCTGCGCTGAACTCGCGTATTCAAAAGCCATGATGTTTTCTCGTTAGGATCGGTCGACGCCGCCGACCGGCGTCTCGCGGCCGGGCCATGATGTCTGCGATGGATCGCGCCGGCAACTGCGGCGACTGGCTGTCGTGCCCGATCGAATACGCAATCATCGGCCCTTTGGAGGCCCTAGTGCATCGTCGGCGGCGGCGCGTTCGGGTTGTCGATCAGGGCTTCGACGTCGGCCGGGCTGAACACGTAGACGGTATTGCAGAAATGGCATTGGGTCTCGATCTCGCCGCGTTCTTCGATAACGCTTCGCAGTTCGTCGGCGCCGAGCTGGTGCAAGGCGGCGCCAAAGCGTTCGCGCGAGCAGGTGCAGGCGAATGTCACCGGTGCCGGGTCGAACAGCCGGGGCTGTTCCTCGTGGAACAGGCGATACAGCACGGCGCGGGTATCCAGACCGGTGAGTTCATCGCCGGTGATGGTCGCCGCCAGATGGTTGAGCCGGTCCCAGGCGTCGATATCGGCATCGGCCGCGAGCGAGGAGCCTTCGGCGGGTAGCTTCTGGAGCAACAGGCCGGCCGCGCCCTGTTCGTCGGCGGCCAGCCAGAGCCGGGTCGGCAACTGCTCGGATTGGGCGAAATAAGCCTCGACACAGCCGGCGATGGTGGGCTGGTCGAGCGCGACGATGCCCTGATAGCGACGGCCCTCGCGGGGATCGAGCGTGATCACGACCTTGCCGTCGCCGAGCAGCCCGTGCAGGGACATGTCGTCGAGCGCGGCCACGCCGTCGTGATCGAAACGGGCGATGCCGCGCAGGCGCTGGGCGCGTTCATGATTGCCCGGGTTGGATTCGGCCATCAACAGATTGACCGCGCCGCTGCCACGCAACTCGATGCCGAGCGAGCCCTCGAGCTTAACCGTCGCGGTCAGCAGCGCACAGGCCGCCAGCAACTCGCCCAACAGGCGCTGGATGGGCTCGGGATAGTCGTGGTTGGCAAGCGCCTCATGATAGGTCGATTCGAGTTGGGCGATTTCGCCGCGAACGGCGGTTCCGTCGAAAAGAAAGCGTTGCAATTGGTCGGCGGCCATGCGGGCAAATGCTCTTGTCGCGTATGCCTATGAAATAGGCATCGGGATGGTTTTATTCAACGGCCGGCGCTATCCATACGTTTTTCGCTGTCGCGCCAGAGCGCTACGGCCAGGTTCATATCGCGCGCGGCCGCGGTCGTGCGGGCCGGTTTGCGCTTGACGAAATATTCGCCGCTGATCTCGCGCGCGGCATCGGCCGTGGCCAGCCAGATGCCGGTATCCGCGCCCTCGGCCGGGCTAATCAGCGTTGACCCGAGCAGGCGTTGAATGATCGTCGGCAGTTCGCTCCACAGACCGGTGGCGACCGCGCCGGGGTGAAAACAGTTGGCCGTGACCGGCGTGTCGGCGAGGCGCTTGGCCAGCTCGCGGGTGAACAGGATATTGGCGAGTTTGGCCTGGGCGTAGGCGAACACGGCCGCCCGGTGCTTGCGCGGGGCGTCGAAGTTGTCGAAACGCAGCCGCCCGAGCCGGTGCGCCAGCGAGGCGGTGACCACGATCCGCCCGGCCGGGGCGGCGACCACCGCGTCGCGCAATTGCCGGACCAGTCGGAAATGGCCGAAATGCATGATGCCGATCATCGCTTCCAGCCCGTTCGGCAATGCGCGCGTGCCGTGGGTGTACAGCCCGGCGTTGAGGATCAGCACGTCGAGCGTCGGCATGCGCTGAAGAAGTTGCTCGGCGAAACGGTCGATATCGGCGAAATCGCCGAGATCCAGCGCCATGGCTTCAATGCGGGCGTCGGGATCGGCCTTGCGTATGGCCTCGGTCGCGGCCTGGGACTTAGCCAAATCCCGCGAGGCAATGAGCACATGGTCGCCGTGGGCGGCCAGCGCGGCGGCCATTTCGCGGCCGATGCCGTTGTTGCCGCCGGTTATCAATACGTTGCGCGCCATCTCGGCCGATCCGCGGGTTGCGGGAGGTTTACGCCGAATATACAAACATTCGTGATCAATGCGTAGCCGTTCGCTGGCATGATAAGACTAGGGTTCGACCGGAGCGAGATCGGCCATGCGCGCTTACGTGATTCACGGACCACAGGATTTACGGCTCGACGACGTGCCCGAGCGCGATCTCGGCCCGCGGGAGGTGCGTCTCGCGCTGGTCTATGGCGGCATTTGTGGCTCGGATCTGCATTATGTTGCCGAGGGCCGCGCCGGCAATTCCGTGCTGCGCGACCCGATGGTGCTGGGCCACGAGCTCTCCGGCCGCGTGGTCGAAGCCGGTTCGGCGGTCACCGATCTGGCGCCCGGCACGCCGGTGGCGGTCAACCCCGCGTTGTCCTGCGGCGCGTGCCGGATGTGTCGCGCCGGCCGCACGAATCTGTGTTTTTCCATGCGCTACATGGGCAGCGCGGCCTATCGTCCACACACCGAAGGCGGTTTCGCCGAGCGCCCGGTGGTCGACCGCGACCAGTGCGTCATTCTGGCCGACGATGCCGATTTGGCACGGGCGGCGCTGGCCGAGCCGTATTCGATCGCCGCCCACGCCGTGAACCGGGCGGGCGTGGCCGGGGCCCGCGTGCTGATCACCGGCGGCGGCACGATCGGCGCGCTGTCGGCGATCGCGGCCCTGCGCGCGGGTGCCGCGCGGGTCACGGTGGCCGATATTCAATCCGGGGCGCGCGAGCGGGTGGCGAAGCTTGCCGGCGTGGACGTACTGGACGCGGGCAACGACGACGCGATCGCCGCGCTGGCGGCCGATCCGGCATTCGATGTCGCAATCGAGGCCGCCGGGGCCGCGGCCGCGCTCAACATGGCCATGAGCTGCGTCGAGCCCGGCGCGCGCGTCGTCCAAGTCGGCTTTTTGCCGACTTCCGGCATCGACCTCAACCTGTTGATTACGCGAGAAATCGAGCTGCTCGGCAGCTATCGCTTCGTCGACGAGTTCGACGCCGCCGTGGCCGCCGTGCTGGCCGACGACCGGCTCGCCGCGGCGATCACCGGCCGCCACGCTTTTGCCGACGCCGAGGCGGCGTTTGCCAGCGCCGCCGACAAGACGCGTCATCTCAAGGTCATGATCGGCGCCGACGCAGCTCGGCGTTAAATGGTATCTAGACGGCGTCGGAAGCGCCGCGGGGCTGGCTGCCGAACTGGTCGCCGATCGCGCGATAGGTGCGGGCGTGGCCGACGATCGCCCCGTCCTGCATCAGCACCAACCGGTCGAAGCGCTCGCAGAGTTCACTTGCGTTGGCCGGACGCATGAAAACCGGCGCGCCGACACAAAGCTCGTTATCGGCATCGAAGATCGGTAGCTGACCGGCGCCCGCGCCGGCCAAATCGTCCAATTCGGCCGCGCGCGGCAGGTAGACAGCCGGCAGCGTGGTGCCCTTGCGGGTATCCGGCGCGGTGTAGCCGCCGCTGAGCGTGGCGTAGAGCTGGGTGTCGGTGCGGCGCATGATTTCGCTGGCATAGCCGGCCGCGGGCGTTTCCGACTTGGCTTCGGTGGCTGAGGCATCGGCCAGGCCAAAGAACGCCGCGCCGACGGTAATTTCGGTCACGGAGGGGTCGTTGGCGTTGAACGACAGCTCGCCGATGCCGCCGCAGTCGACCAGCGACGGTTTCAGGCCGGCCTCGGACAGGGCCGATATCACGCCGGCTCGGGCGTCGAGCAAATGCCGGCCGTTGCGTTGGTCCTGCCCGGACCGGGTTTGGCGCTGGGTGTCGAAAATCAGCACGCCGCGAAACGACAGATTGTCGCGGGCGTCGATGGCGCGCGCCAGTTCGACCAGCGCCTTGGTGTCGTGGACCGCGCTGCGTCGGCTCGGCGAAGCGTCGTCGATGCCGGCCGAGGTATCGATTTCCACGCACAGCGGCAGCTCGACCTCGGCCGCCCGCGCGGTCTCGTCGAGCATGTCGAGGGTGTCGGTGCTGTCCACGGTCAGCGTCAACCCGTGGCCCTGGCCGATGGCGGCGCAGAGCCGTTTGACCGGTGCCGGCTGGACCACCGGAAAGGCCACCAGGAAATCGTTGAGTTCCGAGTAGCCGGCCAGATAAAGCGCTTCGTCCACGGTCGCGCACTTCACCCCGTGGAACCGCGCGTTGGCGCGCATCACCCGTTCGATGATCTCCGGGCAGCGCAGTACGCGCGCATCCACCCGCAGCGGCTTGTTGGCCGCGATGTCCAGCACCGAGCGGATATGGGCTTCGAGCTGATCGAGATCGACATAGGCGAAGGGCAGCGCCTGATCGGCGAAGGCCTCGCGATAATAATCGTAGGTCGGCCGCGGCTTGCCATTGGCTTGGCTGTCGGCTTGGCCGTGGTCGATATAGGCGTCGGGGTGCAGGCCGGCGAAAAGCGCGAATTCCACGCGGTCGCGTAGGGCGTCCGCCGCGGCTCGATCGGCGGCCTCGGCCGTGGCGGGCTCGAGAATATCGACCGTCACGCGGCCCGGCCGCGGCAGGATGCCGGTTTCCGGCAGGATTTTGTCGGTGCCGCGCAGCGCGACCGGCACCATCGGCACGCCGGCCTTGGCGGCCAGAAACGAAGCGCCGTCGCGAAACGGCAGCAGACCGCGATCGGGGGTGAATGTGCCTTCCGGAAAGATCGCGATGGATTGGCCCGCCTGCAACGATTCTAGAATCGCCAGCGTGTCGCGCCCGGCCGCCATCGCCGGCTCGCGTTCGACGAACCGGGAGCCGATCCGCGCCAGTACACGGCCGACGATCGGCACGCGCTCCATGTCGCGCTTGATTACCGGGGCAAAGTGCGGCGGTAGGGCGGCGGTCAACACCAGCCCGTCGAGATAGCTTTGGTGGTTGGCGATGACCACGCACGGATCGTCCGGCAGACGATCGAGATGCGAGAATCGATAGGGGATGCCGCTGGCGGCCAGCATCAGGCGGATCGCGCGGCGGGCCACGCGCCGGCGCAGGTCAAGCCCCGGCAGGACCAAGAGCAGCGCGCCGCCGATGATGATGACGATCAGCCAGATGGTGAAGGCGTAGACGCCGTACAGCGAGCATAAAATAGTCGATACCTTGCGCATGGCCCCTTCCCGAAGCATCCAACGCTACATTTTAGGATCTTGTCGAGCGCTCCGGTATCCGTGGGACTGCCGAGGCGTGTAGCGGGCCGGTTGCCGGCTACGGCATCATGAGCGTTTGTTATCACGGACGAAGGAAGGCATGCATCCAAGCCCGGACGACTCGTCCCGTGCCGGCTCACCGCGTCGTGAATGGCCCAGCGACATCCCCATGGCCGGCTGGCTGTCGATTCTGCGCGGCGTGGCGCGCGGCATGGGCCGGCATCAGCTGAGCATCGACGCGGCGGCGATCTCGTTTCTGGCGCTGTTCGCGATTTTTTCGTCGGTATCGGCGTTCGTGGCTTTCTACGGCTTGCTGGCCAATCCGGTCTTCGTGGTCAAGCAGATGAGCGCGATGGCGGGTTTCGTGCCCGCCGATGTCGTGATCTCGATGATCAGCCAGATGAAGGACGTGGCCACGCGCGCCGCGCCGACGCTGTGGGCGGCGGGCGTGTTTAGCCTGGTGGTATCGGTCTGGTGCGCCCAGCAAGGCGTCGGCGCGCTCATGGTCGCGCTCAATGCGGCTTATCAGCAGCCGGTCGCGGTCGACGGCTGGCGTTATCTGTTTCGTTCGCTGCTCCTGGCGCTGGCCGTGATCACGGGCCTGGTGTTGGTCTCGCTGTTGGCGATCGGGGTGCCGATCGTCGCCCAGATGTACTGGTCCGATTTGTGGCTGGCCGAATGCGCGCGTGCAGCCGGCATGGCGCTCGGCGGGTTGATCCTGTTCTTCGGCCTGGCCGCGCTGTATCGCTGGGTGCCGGACCGGACGCCGCCGCGCTGGCGCTGGGTGCGGGTGGGCGCGGCGCTGGTGGTCGTGTTTTGGACCATCGCGTCCAGCCTGTTCTCGGTGTTTCTCGCCTACTCGGATTCGTATACCGCGATGTACGGCTCGCTCTCGGGCGTGGTGCTGCTGCTCACGCTGACTTATGTGACCGTGGTCACGGTTTTGGCGGGGGCCGAGATCAACGCCCAGATCGAGGCGCATTGCGATACGCCGGCGGAGTAGCCGCGCTGCGCGCTTATTCATACGGGCCGTCGCGGGGCAGGTGCGGCTTTTCGCCGATCACGTCTTGGACGTAACAGAGCTGGATGATCACCGCGATCACCAGCGCGATCGGGGTGGCCAGGGCGACGCCCAGCACGCCCGCGATCGTGCCGCCGATGACCTGGACCGACAATAAAAAAGCCGGGGCGATCGAGGCGGCGCGGCGCTGGATCATGGGCGCCATCAGGTAGCCCTCGATGATATGCAGCCCCAGATACAGCAGGCCGACATAGAACATCGCCCAGACGCCGTGCAGGCCGGCGATCAGCAGCGCCGGCACCGCCGAGACCAGCGCGCCCAGATACGGGATGAAGGTCAAAAGCCCGGCCGATAATCCGAGCAGCAGCGGAAAAGGAATACCGATCAGCCACAGGCCGGCGACGCTGCCGACGCCGACCAGGGTCATGGAAATCGCGCGCCCCGTCAGCCAGCGACGGACCGCGTCGGCGGCCTCGTGGGCAATGAAATCCATGCGCTCCTGTCGGTCCGGCGGAAACAGGCGTAACAGTCCGTGGTAGTAGATTTGGGGTCGCAGTCCCAAGTAGATGCCGATGATGAGCACTAAGAACAGATCGGTCACCATGGTCAGCGTCACCGAGGCGGCGCTCGAGATTTCGCTGGCCAGATGCTCGCCGAGCGAGCTGCCCGAACCCGAACCCGAATCGCCGGACGACGTGGATGAACCCAACAGGTTCTGGGTAAATTGGTATTGCTGTAGCTTGTCCTGTAGCTGGTTGATCGATTGCACGATCTGATGCTGCAGCTTGGGCGCCTGGGAGGCGACGTTCATGGTGCCCAGCGCCACGGCCACGCCGAGCACCAGGGGAAGCAGCACCGTCACCGTGATCACCGAGGTGTGGCGGCCCAGCCCGGAGACGCGCGACAGGGCCCGAGCCAGGGCGTCGAGCGCGACCGCCACCAAAAACGCCGCGAAGATCAGCAACGCCGCATGGCCGATCGTCCAGATGAACCAGAGCACCGCCACCGTGCCGATCGTGATGCCCGACACGATCAGACAGCGGCGCCAAAAATCGCCGAGGCCGGGGCTGGCTTGGCTCATAATCGCTCCTGTGGCTCGACCGCGGTCCAGACGGCCGGTTTATGGCTTTGCTTCAAAGCGTATTTACAACACTACGGCGCTTGCTGTTTCGGACCTGTCCGGAGCTTGAAATGCCCACGTGCCGCCCCGGCGCGACGCTGCCTGTGCTCGGGGCATGCCCAAACCGACCACGCTCGCTACGACGGGTAAACACCCTCTCAAGGTTATAAATATCGCATGATCGCCCGGCCCATCGGCCACGGCTATCCGGACAAACGCCGAGACCGCGCTGTGGCAAACTGGCCGGCTGACCCGCAGGCGACGATCATGGTGGATAGCGCCGAGACCGAAGTCACGCCGCGCCGTATTCTCGCGCTCGCGCTGCCGGCGCTGGGGGTGCTGGCGGCCGAGCCGCTTTATGTGCTGATCGATACCGCGGTGGTGGGACATCTCGGCGCGGTGCCGCTGGCGGGTTTGGCGCTCGGCGGTACGCTGTTGAGCGTGCTGACCAGCCAGCTCACCTTCCTGTCCTATGGCACCACCGCCCGTACCTCGCGGCTCTACGGCGCGCACCGGCGGGCCGAGGCAGTGGCCGAGGGCGGCCAGGCGACCTGGCTGGCGATCGCGGTGGGGCTTTTCGTGTTCGTGCTCGGCGAGATCTTCGCCCACGATCTGGCGCTGCTGCTGGCCGGCCCGGGCGGCATCGCCGATGCGGCCGGCCGGTGGCTGCGCATTGCGCTACTCGGCGCGCCGGCGATTCTGATCACCCTGGCCGGCAACGGGTGGATGCGCGGCGTCCAGGACACGGTGCGGCCGCTGCGCTACGTGCTCGCGGCCAACGTCGCTTCGGCGATCGTCTGTCCGATCCTGGTCTATCCGCTGGGCTTCGGGCTGGCCGGTTCGGCGATCGCCAACGTGCTGGCGCAGAGTGTCGCCGCGATACTGTTTCTGATCGCGTTGCTGCGCGAGCGAGCGATGGCCCGGCCGAGCCTGGCCGTCATGCGGGCGCAGATGGTGCTCGGGCGCGATCTGATTCTGCGCAGCGCCTCGTTCCAGATCTGTTTTCTGTCCGCCGCGGCGGTGGCGGCCCGCTATTCGGCCGCAGCCGCCGGCGCGCACCAGATCGTCTACGAGTTGTGGTCGTTCCTGTCACTGATCCTCGATTCGCTGGCGATCGCCGCGCAGGCGCTGGTCGGGGCCGCGCTCGGCGGCGACCGCGCCGCCGACGCCCAGCGCGTGGCGTGGCGGATCACCGGTTATTCGCTCGTGCTCGGTATCGCGCTCGGCGTGATCTTCGCCGCGGCTTATCCGGTGTTGCCGCATGCCTTCACCGACGATCCGGCGGTGCTGGCGCAGATTCCCTATGCCTGGTGGCTGTTCGTCGTCCAGCAGCCGGTCGCCGGCGTCGTGTTCGCGCTGGACGGCGTGCTGCTCGGCGCCGGCGACGCCGCGTTTTTGCGTACCAGCACGCTCGGCGCCGCTCTGCTCGGTTTTCTGCCGCTGATCTGGCTGGCTTATGCACTGGGCTGGGGGCTGGCCGGAATCTGGGCCGGGCTGACCGTGTTCCTGCTTGCCCGGCTCGTGGCCACGGCTTGGCGTACGCGGTCCGGCGCATGGGCGGTTAGCGGCATTTGAGCGTTCATCATCGAGGGCGTGTTCCCGTTTCTGATCGCGGCGCCGTTGTGGTGGCGGCTGGCCGCGGACCGGCCGTCCGAGGCGCGCTGGGTCTCGGATGCCGAGCGCGATTACATCGAAGGCGCCATCGCCGAGGAGCAGCGCCATGCGCCCGAGGCGAAGGGCTATCGCGATGTGTTTTAAAGCGCCACGGTGTGGAAGCTGGTGGCGGTCTACTTCCTGATCCAGATTGGTTTCTATGGCTTGAATCTGTGGCTGCCGACGCTGATCCAAACCCTCACCCAGCGCGGTTTCGTGGCGGTGGGCGTGCTCGCCGCGCTGCCCTATGTCGTGGCCGGTTTCGGGCTCTGGTTCAACGGCTGGCTCGCCGATCGCACCGGCCGCTATGCGTTGCATGTGTTCATCGCCATGCTGATAGCCGCGATCTCGCTGGTCGGCTCGGTGCTGGTGGGGCATGCCTATATCGCTATCTCGATGGCGCTGATCTGCCTGGCCATGGGCGGCGCGCTGGCCTACGACGGGCCGTTTTGGGCCGCCGCCTCGACCACCATGCCGGCCGCGGTGCTGGGCGGCGCGCTCGGGCTGATCAATGCGCTGGGTAATCTCGGCGGCTTTGTCGGCCCGTACGTCGGCGGCTATCTGCAGGACGCCAGCGGCGGCAGCTTCGTCGGCACCGCGGCTTTTCTGGCCGCCATGCTGCTGCTCGCCGGTATCGTCATGTTTAGCGTGAAAGCCGATCGGCCTGCGCAGCCGAAGCGCCAACCCGGCTGATCGGTGCGACGTGTATTCCGTGCGGCCCGTGCGGTGTTCGGCCGCATGGGATGCACGCGCTATCATGACGCGGCTATTCGGCGGTTTCCACGGCCCATGCCCGCCACGCGCCAATTGAATCTCGTTGCCTGGATCTGCGAGGGCGCCGGTCTCGCCGGCGTGGCCGCCACGCTGGCCGCCTGCGTGCTGGCCTACAACGGCAGCTCACAGCCTGGCTTTTGGATCGCGGCGGCGATCTCGCTGGGCGCGAATCTACTCTATATCACCCATGTCTTCGCCCAGCGCGCCACCGGCAACAGCGCGCTGAGCTGGCGCGAACTGATTCTGGCCACCATCGTGCCGACGGCGGCGCTGATCGTGACGATCGTGGTGGCGGGCCAGATGGTGGGCCAGAGCGGCGATCTGTTTCATCTGCCGTTCGCGGGAGCCGGCCGCTACGCCGAGTAAGCATGTGATCGCGCGTTGGCGCCGATTGCCCGGCCGCGATGCTTACCCGGTTCGATCAGGCTTCCGGCTCGTAGCCGAGGTTCGGGCCGAGCCATTTTTCGGCGGTCTCGACGTCCCAGCCCTTGCGCTTCGCGTAGTCGCGAACCTGGTCCTTGGCCACGCGGCCGAGCACGAAATAGCGCGACTCCGGATGCGCCAAGTACCAGCCGGAGACGGCGGCACCCGGCCACATGGCGCGCGAGTCGGTAAGTTCGATGCCGGTGTGGTTCTCCACGTCCAGCAGCGCCCATAATGCGTCCTTGCCGGTGTGTTCCGGGCAGGCCGGGTAGCCGGGCGCGGGGCGGATGCCGGCGTATTTCTCGCCGATGAGCTCGGCGTTGCCCAGATCCTCGTCGGGTACGTAGCCCCAGATCTCGGTACGTACGTGGCGATGCATCCATTCTGCGAAGGCTTCGGCCAGCCGATCGGCCAGGGCTTCGACGAGAATGGCGTTGTAGTCGTCGTGTTCGGCCTTGAACGCCTCGACTTTGGCCGCGGCGCCGAGCCCGGTGGTGACCGCGAAACCGCCGATCCAATCGTCGATGCCGGCAGCCGCCGGGGCGACGAAATCCGACAGGTTGCGGTTGGGCACGCCCTTGCGATGCTCGGCCTGCTGGCGTAGTTGATGCACCACCGAGACGACCTCCGAACGGTCGTCGGACAGCACTTCGATATCGTCGAAGTTGGCCGCGGTGCGCGCCGGGAACAGCCCGATCACGCCGCGCGCGGTCAGCCATTTTTCGTCGATGATCTGGCCCAGCATGGCCTGGGCGTCGTCGAACAGCTTGCGCGCCTCCTTGCCCTTGTTCGGGTCGTTGAGGATGTCGGGATAACGGCCCTTCATCTCCCAGGACAGGAAGAACGGCGTCCAGTCGATGGTTTCGATCAATTCCTCGATCGGAAAATCCTCGAACACATACAGGCCGGAGACACCGTCATCCGCGCCGCCGTTATACGGCAACGCTTGGCGCTTGGCGTAGGCCGTCTCGCTCGGCAGCCTCGGCGCGGGCGGCGTGTAATCGGACCAGTCGAGCCGGACCCGGTTGTCGCGCGCGTCGTCCAGACTCACGAACTTGGTCTGACGCTTGGCGGCATGCCGCTCGCGCATCTTGTCGTACTCTTGCCCCAGCTCGGCGACCAGTTTTTCGCGCGCGTCCTTGCTGACCATCTTGGAGGCCACCGGCACCGAGCGGCTGGCGTCCTTTACCCACATGACGGCGCCGTCATAGGCCGGATCGATCTTGACCGCGGTATGCGCCCTGGAGGTGGTGGCGCCGCCGATCAGCAGCGGCGTGTTCAGGGACCGCCGCTGCATTTCGGCGGCCACGTTCACCATCTCGTCCAGCGATGGGGTGATCAGGCCGGACAGACCGATGATGTCGGCGTTATGTTCTTCGGCGGCGGCCAGGATATCGTTCATCGGCACCATCACGCCGAGATCGATCACCTCGAAGTTGTTGCACTGGAGCACTACGCCGACGATGTTCTTGCCGATGTCGTGCACGTCGCCCTTCACGGTCGCCATGATGATGGTGCCGTTGTTGGAGCCCTTGTCGTTGTCGGCCTTTCCTTCCTCGATGTAGGGCATGAGATAGGCCACGGCCTTTTTCATCACGCGCGCGGATTTGACCACCTGCGGCAGGAACATCTTGCCGGCGCCGAACAGGTCGCCGACCACGTTCATGCCGTCCATCAGCGGGCCTTCGATCACGTCCAGCGGCTTGTCGGCTCGCTGCCGGGCTTCCTCGGTGTCTTCTACGACGTAGGTATCGATGCCCTTGACCAGCGCGTGTTCGAGCCGCTTCTCGACCGCCTGTTCGCGCCAAGCGGTGTCCTGTTCGGCTTCCTTCTTGGCGCCTTCGCCCTTGTACCGTTCGGCGATCTCCAGCAGCCGGTCGGTGGCATCCGAGCGTCGGTTGAGCACGACGTCCTCGCAGGCTTCGCGCAGCGCGTCGGGAATGTCGTCGTAGACCTCGAGCTGGCCGGCGTTGACGATCGCCATGTCCAGGCCCGCCGGAATGGCGTGATAGAGAAACACCGAATGCATCGCCCGGCGCACCGGTTCGTTGCCGCGGAAGGAAAACGACACGTTCGACAGCCCGCCCGAGATATGGCAACCGGGGCAGGCTTCACGCACGCGCTTGGCCGCGTTGATGAAATCGACCGCGTAATTATTGTGTTCCTCGATGCCGGTGGCGATCGCGAAGATGTTGAGATCGAAAATAATGTCCTCGGGCGGGAAGTCGAGTTTTTCGACCAGCATGTGGTAGGCGCGCCGGGCGATTTCGACCTTGCGATCCTCGGTGTCGGCCTGACCTTCTTGATCGAAGGCCATGACCACGACAGCGGCCCCGTAGTCCAGGCATGCCTGGGCCTGGTTGAGGAACTTCTCCTCGCCTGCCTTGAGCGAGATGGAATTGACCATCCCCTTGCCTTGGATGCACTGCAGCCCGGCCTCGATGACTTCCCATTTCGAGGAGTCGACCATCACCGGCACCTTGGCGATGTCCGGCTCGCCGGCGATCAGGTTCAGGAACTTGGTCATCGCGGCGGCCGAGTCCAGCATCCCCTCGTCCATGTTGACGTCGATGACCTGGGCGCCGTTCTCGACCTGGTTGCGGGCCACATCCAGCGCGGTGTC
>NZ_DASSKM010000126.1:0-4501 GCF_035690525.1 Salinisphaera sp. | reverse complement strand
GGCACGGCCGGCATCGTGGGCGGCAGCTCGAACACATGCCCGGACAACCCCGGCGGGCGCTTGCAGGTGTCTTGTGGCAACGCCGCGGACCGCTGGCACGTGATGGGCGTGACGCTCAATGCCGGCGGTTCTTTCCAGTGGCTCATCGACGCCCTGACGCCGCTGGCCGGCCATGAACTGGACTACGATCGGCTCATCGAGCTGGCCGAATCGGCGCCGGCCGGGGCCGGCAACCTCATCTTCGCGCCGCACCTGATGGGGGAGCGTTGCCCCGACGTCGCGCCCGAGGCACGGGGCGCGTGGCTCGGTCTGACGCGCGGCCACGATATCGGGCATATGACGCGCTCGGTGATCGAGGGCGCGATCATGAATCTGCGCGCCATTCTCGATCTCTTCGACGAGGCCGGCCTAGGCACGGAACGTCTGCGCGTTTCCGGCGGGGCGACCAATTCACCATTTTGGCTGCAATCATTGGCCGATATCACGGGTCACCGGTTGGCCACGATCTCCGGCGCGGCCACCGGCGGCGCGGCCGGGGCGGCGCTCGTCGCCGGCGTTGGCGCGGATTTCTGGACGGATCTCGACGAGGCCACGGGCCATGTATCCGAAATCCGGCACGTGTCGCCCGATGCCGAGCGCGCGCGCCGCTATAACGAGATATATCCCATCCACAAGTCGCTGTTGCGGCAGCTCGCACCGTATTACCGGCAACTCGCTGCCGCCGAGGATCGCATCGCGTGACCACATCCAATCCACCCAAAGCCGTCATATTCGATCTCGACGGCACGCTCGTCGATAGCGCGCCCGATATCGCGCTGGCGCTGAACCGGACCCTCGCGGACCGCGGACTCGGACCGTTGGATCTGGAAACGGTAAGGACCCTGATCGGCGAGGGGGCTACCCGTCTGGTCGAACTGGCCTACGACGCGCTCGGCGCGGCTCCGGGCGATCTCGATGCGGAAGTGGCGCGGTATCTCGACTACAGCTACGACAATCCTGTTCAGCGGTCGTCGCTCTATCGTGATGCGAAACCTGCGCTGCATGCCATGGCGAAGGCGGGGGTCGCGCTCGGGGTTTGTACCAATAAAAGCGAACGCCTGGCGCGCGAGGTTCTAGGGCATTTCGGGTTGTTGGGCATCATGTCCAGCGTCGTCGGCGCCGACAGTACGCCAAAGCGAAAGCCCCATCCGATGCCGCTGCTGCGCGTTATCGAGGAGCTTGGCGTGTCGGCCGATGCGTGCCTGTACGTGGGTGATACCGAGATTGATCGCGACTGCGCGGCTGCCGCCGGCATGCGCTGCCGAATCGTCCAGTGGGGTTTGGGGCCGAGCGTTGCGACCGCCGAGCCGCGGCTCGACAGTTTTAGCGAAATTCTAGCCGGGGACGTGGACTTCCAAGACATGGACTTCCAAATTGAATAGATCGGGCAAAGACATTCTCAAAAGGATCGCGGCACACCGCGAGGGTTTGGGCAAGGCCGAACTGCGCGTCGCCGAATACATACTCAAGCAGCCTGAACGCGTGATCACGATGACAATCGTCGATCTCGCCAAGGCCAGCGAGGTGAGCGATCCGACAATCATTCGCCTGTGCCGGCGGTTCGACTGTAAGGGGTATCAGGACTTCAAGGTGCGGCTGGCGCAACAGCTCGCGCCGGAGCCGCCGTTCCTGCATCAGCCGATAGAGCAGGGCGATGATGTCGATAGCGCCGTGGAGAAAATCCTGCTCAACTCGATCAACGCGCTCAAGCGCTTTCGTGCGGATGTCGATGCCGCGGCGATCGATCGCGCGGCCGACAAGCTCATGCAAGCACGGTTGGTTTATCTGTTCGGCCTGGGCATATCGGAAACATTGGCCTTCGACGCCGAACACAAGCTGTTTCGGCTCGGTATTCACTGCCGTACCGTGCTCAATGGTCAGCGCCAGATGTTGATGGCCCCGAATCTGAATCAAGACCATGTGGCGCTGTTTTTCTCGCATTCCGGACAAACGCGCACGCTGGTCAGCGTCGCTTCGCTCATCAATTCCACCGGCGCCGACTCGATCGCGATCACGGCGCCCGGCTCGCACCTCGCGCGAACCGTCGACACGGTGGTGCCGGTGCCGCCGTACGACCGCAGCGAGATATACACGCCGCTCACCGCTCGGCTCAACCATCTGGTCGTGATCAACATGCTCGTCGTGGCGATTCGCCTCAAGCAGGGCAAATCGATGCCCGACAACTTGAACGCGCTCGATTCCTGGTTGACGGAAAAACTTCTATAACGAAAGGATTCATTACATGAGCAATAACGCGCCGCAGGATGAGGCGAAGATCGTCGCCGGTCGTCGCGCCATCGATACCTATCTCGAAAATGGAATGAGCATCGGGCTCGGGTCCGGTACGACGTCTTATGCGTTTGTTCGCGCGCTCGGTGAAAAGGTGCGCGATGGGCTGGAAGTGCAAGGCGTGACCACGTCGACCATCACGCGCGATATCGCGCGCGAGGTCGGTGTGCCGTTGATGGATATCAATGAAGTGACACAGCTGGATCTGACCGTCGACGGCGCCGACGAGATCGACCGCGCGGGCCGGATGATCAAGGGCGGGGGCGCTTGTCTGCTCTGGGAAAAGATTGTCGCGTATACGTCCAGGCGCATGGTCGCGATCGTCGACGAAACCAAACTCGTCGATCCCATAGGCGCTTTTCCGCTGCCGATCGAGGTCATTCCTTACGGCTGGCGCAATACGATGCATCAACTCGCGGCGTTGCTGACGCCGTTCGGTTATGACAAGCCACGGTTGGAACTTCGCGGCGGCAGTTCGGATCCGGTCGTGACCGATAGCGGTCATTACATCATCGATTGCCATCTCGAAAAGATCATGGACGCCGATGGCATGGCGCCGCTGTTCAACCAAATCCCGGGGGTCGTGGAAAACGGCCTGTTCGTCGGTATCTGCGACGAGATCGTCATCGGCCGGTTCGACGGTAGCAGTGAAATAATCAAGGTTCGCGGGTAAGAGCCTGTTAAGGGCGGCGCGAATGTGAATTGGAGGAGACGACATGATCAACAATAAGAGTGCGAATCCGTTGGATTTGTCCGGCCGGACCGCGGTCGTCGTGGGTGCCGGCGGTGGCATCGGCGGCGCGATCGCGAAGACGTTGGCCGCGGCCGGCGCCCGCATCGTCAGCATCGATCGTACGCCGGGGGTCGCGAAACGGTATGCCGAAGACCTCGGCGCGAGTCTGTTGGCCGGTTTCGAAGTCGATATCCGCGACTACGCCAACGTCGCGAACGTGAGCGACATGATCCAGCAACAGTTCGGTTCGGTGGATATCCTGGTCAACAGCGCCGGCGTGGTGGACAACACACCGGCCGAGGACATGACGCCGGAACAGTGGCGCTGGGTGTTTGGTGTCAATCTGGACGGGCTGTTCTGGTGCTGCCAGTGTTTCGGCCGCCAAATGCTGGCGCGCAATAGCGGCGTGATCGTCAATATTGCGTCCATGTCGGGGCTCGTGGTCAATAAGCCGCAGCCGCAAGCGTCGTACAATACCTCCAAGGCCGGCGTAATCATGCTGACCAAGTCGCTCGCGGCGGAGTGGGCGGACCGTGGCGTGCGCGTCAACGCCGTATCGCCCGGCTATATCGGTACGGACATGACCAAACACGGCTTGGAACAGCCCGCGTGGCGCGACGCGTGGTTGAATATGACGCCGATGGGGCGTGTCGGCGAGCCCCCGGAAATCGCCAACGCGGTCTGGTTTTTAGCCAGCGACGCAGCCACATTCGCGACCGGCAGCAATCTGGTAGTGGATGGCGGATATACGACGTGGTAACTGCGCATCTTTAGCTGTCACCATTTATTACTCCGGCGATTGGGTAGACAATCGGTTTCGGAGCAATAATCGAGCGCTTCGGCTCGCCCGCGGCGCGAGCACCGCGAGTGCCATAGAGCGCGCGGCGGCATGGATATGCGCCGGCCGCGCGTACGAAATCGCAACGCTGTGCGTATTTCGTCACAGCTTTAATTATCACCAAGATTGATTCAGGAGCCCCCCATGCCCGAGATCACCGGCCAACACTTCATCGGCGGCGCCCGCGTGGCGGCGGGCACGGCCACGCTGGCCAGCCATGCGGCCGAGGACAACACGCCCTACAAGCAGGATTTCTTCGAAGCGACGGCCGACGAAGTCAGTGCCGCCGCGAGCGCGGCGCAGGCCGCCTTCGATACCTTCTCGACCCTTGACGCCGAGACCCGTGCAACGTTTCTCGAAGCCTGTGCCGACGAAATCGAAGCGCTTGGCGATGGCGTGATCCGCGAAGCCATGCGCGAGACCGCGCTGCCGGAAAAACGCCTGACCGGCGAAGTCGGGCGGACGACCGGCCAGCTGCGCCTGTTCGCCAAAGTCCTGCGCCGCGGCGACTATCTGGGCGCGCGGATCGACACCGCCACCGATAGCGCCCCGGATATCCGCCAGATCCAGCAGGCCATCGGCCCGGTGGCCGTGTTCGGCGC
>NZ_DASSKM010000125.1:0-10186 GCF_035690525.1 Salinisphaera sp. | reverse complement strand
ATGGCTGGCCGAAGAACATCATCATTTCATCAGCCTCGGCGATGCCGCCTATCCGGCCGCGCTGGCCGAACTCGACCCGCCGCCGCCCTGGCTGTACGCGCTGGGCGACACCGATCTGCTCGACTACCCGGCCATCGCCGTGGTGGGCAGCCGCAATCCGAGCCACGCGGGGCGCGAGGCGGCCCACGAATTCGGCCGAGCGCTGGCCGCCGCGGGGCTGGTCGTGGTTTCGGGGCTGGCCCGTGGCATCGACGCCGCCGCCCACGAAGGCGCGCTGGATGCCGACGGACTGACCATCGCAGTCACCGGCACCGGCCTGGATCGCGTCTATCCGGCGGCCCATAAGGCGCTGGCCGAGCGTATCGCCGAGCGCGGTCTGCTGCTTTCCGAATTCGCGCTCGGCACCCAGCCGGCACGCGGCAATTTTCCGCGGCGCAACCGCGTGATCGCCGGGCTGTGCGCCGCCACCCTGGTGGTCGAGGCCGCGCGCGCCTCGGGCTCGCTAATCACCGCGCGCATGGCCGGCGCCGCCAACCGCGAAGTTTTCGCCCTGCCCGGCTCTATCCATAACCCGCTGGCCCGCGGCTGCCACCAGCTCATCCGTGAGGGCGCCAAGCTGGTGGAGACCACCGATCACATCCTGGAAGAGATCGCCGGCTCGATCGGCGGCTATCGGCGCGAAACCAGCGCCGCCACAGCGACCGGCGAACCGGCGGCGCCTGTCGACAGCGACGACAATAGCGACGACGAGGCCGAGCGCCTACTGGCGGCCCTCGGCCACGATCCGGCGCGCATCGACGACCTGGTGGCGCGCACCGGCTGGCCCGCGGACGCCGTGTCTTCGACCCTGCTCATTCTCGAACTCGAAGGCCGGGTAAGAGCCGTCGCCGGCGGCGCTTATGTGCGGGTAGGCTATTAATTCGACACCAAAACAGCTGAAATGTCAGCTGTTTTCAACGCACCCGAAAATCAAGGCCGGCACATGTCCGTCCTTGATTTTCAAGTGCTTCGCGGCCGATGGCCGCGGCGAGGACGCGGTTGCGCACTCGCATTATTCATCCGGCATGAAGGTATTTTCATACCGGATGAATAAGCCTGACAGCGCGTTCGCCACGCCCGGCGCGGGTCGGCATGATAAAATCGATGTCATGAACGAAAATGTCCTGGACGTCCTGCTCTATCTGTTCGAGAACTTTTCGTTGACGGACGTGGGCGCGACCGGCGATGTCCGCCGGGATCTCGGCGACGCCGGCTTCTTCCCCGACGAGATCGACGACGCCTTCGACTGGCTGCGCGCGGCCCAGCCGGAGGGCCGGGCGCCGATCACCCCGCCCTCGGACGACAGCATTCGGATCTATGCCGAACCCGAAATGCACGTGCTTGACGCCGAATGCCGCGGTTATATCGCGCGCCTGGAACGCGCCGGCGTGCTCTGCGCGGCCAATCGCGAACTGGTCATCGACCGGCTGATGGCATTGGTCGACGACGAATTCGAAGGCGCGGAACTGGAGCAGGTCAAGTGGATCGTGATGATGGTGCTGTCCTCGACCGATGGCCACGAAACCGCCCAGGCGCGGATGGAAGCCATGCTGCACGCGGACGTGCCCGGCGCTAGTCACTGACGTCGGTCATAGGGCTATTCATATTTCCTCGGCAAGCCGCCCGCCGCGGCCTGTCCGCGCCGGCCGGGCACGCTTGAAAACGCCGCGCTCGACCCGCCATTGCGGATTTCCCCGTCTTGACGCTGGCGCGTCGCGCGTGCTTCAAAGGCTGTGCTAGGGTTCGCCACGCGGCGCGCCCGTTCCGATTTCCATCCCTTTTCAAGTGTGAGTCGATGAGCCGAAACCTCGTCATCGTGGAGTCCCCGGCCAAGGCCCGGACGATCGAAAAATATCTGGGCAAGGACTATCAGGTCCTCGCTTCATACGGTCATGTGCGCGATCTGATTCCCAAGGAAGGCGCGGTCGATACCGACAACGACTTCGCGATGCACTACGACATCATCGACCGTAACGCCAAGCAGGTCGACAAGATCGCCAAGTCGCTGAAACAATCCGACGCCCTGCTGCTGGCGACCGACCCGGACCGCGAAGGCGAGGCCATCGCCTGGCACCTGCTCGAGTTGCTGCGCGATCGCGGCCTGCTCGAGAACAAGCACGTGGCCCGCGTGGTGTTCCACGAAATCACCAAGCGCGCGGTCGCGCACGCGGTCGCGCATCCGCGCACGATCTCGGACGATCTGGTCAACGCCCAACAGGCGCGCCGCGCGCTCGATTATTTGGTGGGCTTCAATCTTTCGCCGCTGCTGTGGAAGAAGGTCCAGCGCGGCCTGTCGGCCGGGCGCGTGCAGAGCCCGGCGCTGCGCCTGATCTGCGAGCGCGATGCCGAAATCGAGGCCTTCGTGCCCGAGGAATACTGGCGCATCGAGGCCAAGGCGGAAAAGGACGATATTCCGTTCTCGGCGCGCCTGTCGCAGCTCGACGGCGAGAAGGTCGAGCAGTTCACGATCAACGACCGGGGCGGCGCGGACGCGGCCTATGAAAAACTCGTGGCCGCGGCCGAGGGCGCTCTGCGGGTCGCCACGGTCGAAAAGAAACAGCGCCGGCGCAACCCCTCGCCGCCGTTCACCACGTCCACGCTGCAGCAAGAGGCCGCGCGCAAGCTCGGCTTCAATGCGCGCCGCACCATGCGCACCGCACAGAACCTGTATGAAGGCGTGAAGCTCGGCGACGGCGAAGAAACCGGTCTGATCACCTATATGCGGACCGATTCGGTGAACCTGGCGGGCGAAGCGCTCACCGAAATCCGCCAGACGATCGCGGATCGCTACGGCGCCAAGAATTGCCCGGACAGCCCGCGTACGTTCAAGACCAAGTCCAAGAACGCCCAGGAAGCGCACGAAGCCATCCGGCCGACCGCCAGCGCGCGTATCCCGAGCGAGATCAAAAGCCATCTCACCTCGGATCAGTTCCGGCTCTACGAACTGGTCTGGCAGCGCACGGTGGCCAGCCAGATGGTGCACGCCGTCTTCGATACGGTCTCCGCCGACTTGGCCGCGGACCCCGATAACAAGCACTTGTTTCGGGCCACCGGCCGCACCCTGCGCGAGGCGGGCTTTCTGTCGGTCTACAAGGAAGGCCGGGACGACGACAAGGGCGACGACGACGCCGACAAGCGCCTGCCCGCGCTCGCCGAAGGCGAAACCATCGCGCTCAACGAGATCGTTCCAACCCAGCATTTCACCGAGCCGCCGCCGCGCTTCACCGAGGCCGCGCTGGTGAAGACGCTAGAGGAATACGACATCGGCCGGCCGTCGACCTATGCCGCGATCATCTCCACGCTACAGGATCGCGAGTACGTCGAGATGGACGGCAAGGCTTTCATGCCGACGCCGCTGGGCAAGATCGTCAACAAGTTTTTGACCGATCATTTCACCCGCTACGTCGACTACGAATTCACCGCCAATCTGGAAGACCGGCTGGACGCGGTTTCCCGAGGCGAGGCCGACTGGCGCCCGCTGCTGGCCGAATTCTGGGACCGGTTTTCCGATCAGATCGAGTCCAAACAGGATCTCTCGCGCGAGGAAGTCGCCCAGGCGCGCGAACTCGGCACCGACCCCAAGACCGGAAAGCCGGTGATCGTGCGGATCGGCCGCTTCGGCCCGTTCGTGCAGATCGGCAGCAAGGACGACGAGGAAAAACCGAAGTTCGCCGGCCTGCGCAAGGGCCAGGACATGGACAAGATCACGCTCGACGAAGCGCTGTATCTATTCAATCTGCCGCGCGATCTGGGCGCCACCCCCGAAGGCGAGGAAATCCAGGTCAATATCGGCCGCTTCGGGCCCTATGTCCGCTACGGCAAGAAATTCGCCTCGCTCAAGGAAGACGACCCCTACACCATCTCGAAACAGCGCGCGCTGGAAGTGATCGCGGCCAAGAAAGAGGCCGACGCCAAGAAGCTGATCGCGCATTTCGAGGACGCCGGCATCAAGGTCCAGCACGGCCCGTTCGGCCCGTACATCACCGACGGCAAGAAGAACGCCAGCGTGCCGAAGGACCTCGAGCCGGCCGAACTGACGCTCGAACAGTGCCGGGAGATCCTGGCCAAGGCGCCGGAGAAAAAGAAACGCGGCCGCAAGAACGCCAAGACCGCGGCCGGCAAGAAAGCCTCCGGCAGCGCCAAGACGACCAAGACGTCGGGCGCCAAGGCCAAGACCGCCGCAAGCCAAGCCACGAAGCGCAAGACCGGCAACGGCAAGACGAGGGCCAAGAAGTCGTCCTCGTCGAAGAGCGCGACCGGCAAGAAGACTGCGCCGGGCACGACCAAGACTCAATCGAAAAAGTCCGGCTCGGGCGGCCGCAAAGGGGGCTCCGCCTCGACCTGAGGCGGGCTGATCCGACGTACACTTCGTACTACTTTCCGGCCGTTCCGGTCGGTTTTTTCGAGGGTTGCCGCTATGCACGATATCCATGTGTCGCCGCATCGACTGCGGCTGGCCGCCCGCACCCTGGCCGCGGGCGGCATCGTCGCGCATGCCACCGAAGGCGTCTGGGGGCTGGCCGCCGACGCCTATGACCCCGATGCCGTATGGCGGGTGCTCGCGGCCAAGCGCCGGGACGCGGCCCGCGGGTTGATCGTGGTCGCCGCGGATGCGAGCCAGCTCGCGCCGCTGGTCGACCCGCGTGCCGATGCGGCTTGGCGCCGGGCGGTCGAATCCTGGCCGGGGCCGACCACCTGGCTGTTGCCGGCTCGTCGCGACGCGCCGTGGTGGCTGACCGGCGGCCGGGCGACGATCGCCCTACGCGAGACCGCGCACGGCCTTACGCGCGCGCTGTGCGCCGAGTTCGACGGGCCGATCGTCTCCACCAGCGCCAACGTGACCGGCCGCCCGCCGGTGGCCTCTGCGTGGCGCGCCCGCGCCCGCTTCGGCGATCGGATCGATCTGGTGCTGGGCGGCGAACCCGACACTCCGGGCCGACCGAGCACAATCCGCAATGCGGTCACCGACGAGACCGTCCGTGGCTGAGCCCGATCACACCCGCGACGCGGCCGATCCGGATGCCGCGATCGCTTATTTCCGCGATCTGCAGAACCGCATCGTCGATCGCCTGGGCGCATTCGAACCGGACGCGCGTTTTCATGCCGATACCTGGACCCGCGCCGAGGGCGGCGGCGGCGATACCCGGATACTGGCCGACGGCGAAGTCTTCGAGCGCGCCGGGGTAAATTTCTCGCGCGTACACGGCCGCGAGCTGCCGGCGTCCGCCTCGGCCCGTCGGCCTGAACTGGCCGGGCGCTCGTTCATCGCTTCGGGCGTGTCGGTGGTCGCCCATCCGCACAACCCGTACGTCCCCACGGCCCACGCCAACGTCCGGTTGTTCGTCGCCGAAAAACCCGGCGCGGAGCCGGTGTGGTGGTTCGGCGGCGGTTTCGACCTGACGCCCTATTATCCGTTCGAAGAGGATGCGGTGGCCTGGCATCGCGCCGCGCACGACGCCTGTGCGCCGTTCGGCGCGGACCTGTATCCGCGCTTCAAGGCCTGGTGCGACGAATACTTTCATCTGCCACACCGCGGCGAAGCGCGCGGCGTGGGCGGGCTGTTCTTCGACGATTTCGACGAACTCGGCTTCGCCGATTCGCTGGCTTTCGTGCAGACGGTGGGCGATGGCTTCATCGACGCTTATGTGCCGATCGTCGAGGCGCGCCGTCATCACGCCTGGGGGGAGCGTGAACGCGCTTTTCAGCTATACCGGCGCGGGCGCTACGTCGAGTTCAATCTGGTCTATGACCGCGGCACGCTGTTCGGTCTGCAATCGCGCGGGCGCACCGAATCGATCCTGATGTCGATGCCGCCGCTGGCCGCGTGGCAATATGGATTTTCGCCCGAGCCCGGCTCCCCCGAGGCCGATCTGACCGATCGTTTCCTGGTGCCGCGTGATTGGCTCGCGGGGGCATAGACTATAATGGCGATTGAAGATGCATATCACTCTCACGGAACTGCGTTACCTGATCGCGCTCGATAAGGAGCGCCACTTCGGCCGGGCGGCCAAGCGTGCGTTCGTCAGCCAGCCGACCCTGTCGGTCGCGGTCAAGAAGCTCGAGGGCGAACTCGGCGTGACCGTGTTCGAGCGCAATCGCGGCGAGGCCCGGGTCACGCCCATCGGCCGGCGCATCATCGAGCAGGCCTACCGGGTTCTGGGTGAGGTCTCCGCGCTGGAAGCGGTCGCCGAGCAGGGGCGCGACGAACTCAAAGGCCCGCTGCGTCTGGGGGCGATCTATACGGTCGGGCCCTATTTGCTGCCCCACCTGATCCCGCGGCTGCGCGAAGCCTCGCCCGATATGCCCTTGATTATCGAGGAGAATCTTACCGGCAATCTCACCCAGCAATTGCGCAACAACGAGCTCGACGCGGTCATCGTGGCCATGCCCTACGAAGTCCCGGGGGTGGCGACCTGGCCGATCTACAACGAATCGTTCGTGGTGGTGATGCCGCAGAACCACGCCTGGGCCGAACGCGAAACGATCGAGCCGGATGATCTGGCCGATGACAATTTGCTGCTGCTCGGCCCCGGCCACTGTTTCCGCGATCAGGTGCTGCAACTGTGCGCGGAGTGCCGTGAATCCGAAGAGGCCAATCGCACCCGCTCGGGCTCGAGCCTGGAAACCATCCGCCATATGGTGGCCAGTGGGCTCGGCGTGACGGTGCTGCCGCGCTCGTCGATCCCCAATCTGTCGGCCGAGTCGCGCCTGCTCGAGACCCGGCCGTTCGCCGGCGAGCCGCCCCAGCGCCAAATCGGTATCGCGTGGCGCCGCAGCTTCCCGCGCCCCAAGGCGATCACCGCGCTGCGCGAGGCCGTGCTACAGTGCGACCCGACCGGCGTAACGCTGCTGCCCGAGGCCGTCGCCAGCAACGCCGACGACGGCTTTCTCGACGCGTCGTAACATCGAGCCTCTACAGCGACGACTCTTGTACACTCGCCCGGTCATCCGCCGTTGTCGATCCGCCATGCGCGCGCTCACGATCGCCGCCGCCCTGGTTTTTGTCTTGGATTTTGCCGGGCCCGCCCACGCCGCCGCCAGCGATGCCACGCGCCAAGAATTCCTCGATGCGCTGTCCGCCGCCCGCCGCGGCGATCTGGCCGACAAGTCGGCCGAGGTCGCCGACCTGCGCGGCTACCCGCTGTACGACTATCTGCAGGCCACGCAGCTGCGCGCCGAACTGCGCACGAATGCGGGCGCGGCGTTGGACGCCCGAATCGAGCGCTTCATCGAAGCCCACCTCGACCTGCCCCCGGCGCAACAGCTCCGCGACGCCTGGATCGCCAACCTGGCCGATCGCGGCCAATGGCAACAGGTGATCGACCGGACCCGTGCTTCCGACGGCACCAGCGCCCGGTGTCGGGCCGTGCACGGCAAAATTGAACTCGGTCGCACGCCGGTTAAGCAAGCGATCGATCTGTACATCGTCGGCCGGAGTCAGCCGTCGGCCTGCGACCCGGTGTTCGCGTGGCTGGACGACACCGGACGGCTGACCGCGACGGTGATCCGCAAGCGCGCCCACAAGGCGATCCTCAACGATCAATACGGCTTGGCGCGCTATTTGACACGCCAGATGCCGATTGCCGACACCGCGATCATCGATCGCTGGCTCAATGTCGCCGAAACGCCGTCGAATCTGGCCGACGCGCGGGCGGGGCTGGACCCGGAAATCGCGGTCTATGCGTTCAAGCGGCTCGCCCTGCGCGATCTGGATACCGCGGCGGGGCTGATCAAACCGTTGGTCGCGCGGCTCGGGCTCAACGGCGATCAGCGCTACCAGATGCGGCGCTACGTCGCCCTGCTGTACGCCGAGGATCACCGCCCCGAGGCGTTGCTGTGGTTCGCGCGTATCGACCATGCCCGCATGGTCGGCGACGAGCACGCGCTGGGCTGGGAAATCCGCGCCGCGATCTATCAGCAACGCTGGCCGCTGGTGCTCGACGCCATCAACAGCCTGTCCGCCGCTACCGCCGATGACGAGGTATGGCGATACTGGAAGGCGCGCGCGCTGGCCGCGACCGGCCAAAAACCACAGGCCCGGGCGATATTCGCGCGCCTGGCCTCGCGGCGCTCGTATCACGGCTATCTGGCCGCGGACGCGATCGGCGCGGACTACAGCTTCAACGCGCAACCGGTACCGGACAATCCGGCGGCCCGGGCCCGGGTCGAGGCAGAACCGGCGTTGGCGCGCGCTCATGAACTGCACGAGTTGGGCATGACGAGCTATGCCTATCTGGAGTGGCAGAACCTCATCGCGCATCTGAATTCGGCCGAATTGGCTCAGGCCGCGAAGATCGCCTATCAGTGGCAATGGTATGCGCGCGCGATCGTCACTCTGGCCAAGGCCGATTACTGGAACGATCTGGATATCCGCTATCCGACGCCGTTCGTCGGCGCGGTGCGCGAGGCCGCGGACAACAACGACCTCGATCCCGCCTACGTCATGGCGATCATCCGTACCGAATCGTTGTTCCAGCCCACGGCGCGCTCCCCGGCCGGCGCGCGCGGTCTGATGCAGCTCATGCCGGGCACCGCAGCCGATCTGGCGCGCGCGATGGGCCGCCCCGCCCCCTCGGCGTACGATCTCAACGACCCGGCCACCAACATCGGTCTCGGCGCGCGTTATCTCGGCGACATGCTGGCCGAGTGGTCGGGTAACATCGCCCTGGCGACGGCCAGTTACAACGCCGGCCCGCACAAAATCGCCGAGTGGCTGCCGGACCACGACATGCCGGCCGCCATCTGGATCGCCAATATTCCCTATACCGAGACCCGGCGCTACGTCCGGCGCGCGATGTCGCACATGACCGTGTTTCAGCATCGCTTGGCCGAATCCGTGGTTCCGCTCGACCAGCGCATCGATGAAGTGAAGCCGAGTTACCCCGACGATAGCCAGACGACGTTCTGATGCAGCGCTATCTGGTCGGCGGCGCGCTACGCGACGAGTTTCTCGGCCTACCGGTCGCCGATCGCGACTGGGTCGTGGTCGGCGCCACGCCGAAACAGATGACGGCGGCCGGCTACACGCCAGTCGGCCGCGACTTTCCGGTGTTCCTGCACCCGGAGACGCGCGAGGAACACGCGCTGGCGCGCACCGAGCGCAAGTCCGGCCACGGCTATCACGGTTTCGTGTTTCATACCGGCAGCGATGTCACCCTGGAAGCCGATCTCGCCCGCCGCGATCTGACCGTCAACGCCATCGCGCGCGCGGACGACGGCAGCGTGATCGACCCCTACGGCGGCCGCGCCGATCTTGAAGCCGGCGTCCTGCGCCATGTCTCCGACGCCTTCGCCGAGGACCCGGTGCGGCTGCTACGGCTGGCGCGCTACTACGCACGCCTGGCGCCGCTGGGCTTTACCGTGGCCGACAAGACGATGGACCTGGCGCGCGCCATGGTCGCCGGCGGCGAAATCGATCATCTGGTGCCCGAGCGCGTCTGGGCCGAGATGGAGCGCGCCCTCATGGGCGCCGAGCCGCAGCTGTTTTTCTATCTGTTGCGCGCCACCGGCGCACTGGCGATCGTGTTGCCCGAGCTGGACCGGCTATTCGGCGTGCCCCAGCCGGTGCGCTACCACCCGGAGATCGACAGCGGCGTCCACACCCTACTCGTGCTCGGCCAGGCGGCGCGCGCAAAAGCGAGCCTGGCGGCGCGCTTTGCCGCGATCTGTCACGACTTCGGCAAGGCCATCACCCCGAAAGACATCCTGCCCAGCCATCGCGGGCATGAGGAACGCGGCATCGCGCCCACCGAAGCCGCCAGCGAACGCCTCGGCGTGCCCAAGCGTCTGCGCCAGACCGCGCGCCTGATCACGCGCTGGCACACGCATCTGCATCGCATCGACGAACTGCGCCCCGGGACGGTGCTTAAAGTATTGGAAGCCCTGGACGCGTTCCGGCGCCCTGAGCGCATCGAGGATCTCATCGCCGTATGCGCGGCCGACGTACGCGGCCGGCTCGGCTACGAGCATCACGCCTACCCCCAGGCCGACAAGATCCGCAAGGCGCGGGAAGCGGCCAGGGTAATCGACGGCGCGGCCATTGCCGGGCGTGGACTCGAAGGCCCCGAGATCGGCCGCGCCCTGCGCGCGGCACGTATCCGTGCGATCGCAGCAACAATATAAGAGGGTGTCTACAAAACTACTGCGC
>NZ_DASSKM010000124.1:0-26481 GCF_035690525.1 Salinisphaera sp. | reverse complement strand
GGCGAATTTCGCTCGAATCTACACCGCGGCGGCTCGGCCAGCGTGGTCAAGATCACGCCGGAAGAGCGTTCCACCGCCGTCCGGGCCGCCAAGATCATGGGCCTGAACGTGGCCGGTGTCGATCTACTGCGCTCGAATCATGGGCCGGTGGTGATGGAAGTCAATTCCTCGCCCGGCCTGGAAGGCATCGAGGGGGCAACCGGCAAGGATATCGCGGGCCAGGTTATCGGCTTCATCGAAACGCACTCCAAGCGCGGCAAGACCCGGACCCGCGGGGTGGGCTGATGCGGCTGACACCGCGCAAATAATCGATGGTGGGCAGGCAGCTTGCCGTTATTGCATGCGCGCCGCGCGTCAAGGAGTTTCAGTGGGTAGCGGGAACGACAAGAACGACAAGGCACGGGCTGACGGCGAAGCGGCCAAACCGGCATCGACAATCGAAATCGCCGGTCGCCGGATCGAACCGGGCGAGCGCGTTACCCTCGATATTCCGGTGGCGGATCTTTATACCCACACCAAGCTGACGATGCCGGTGACCGTGATCCGCAGCCGCGAGCCGGGGTCGACGATGTTCGTGTCGGCGGCGGTGCACGGCGACGAGCTCAACGGGGTGGAAATCATCCGGCGTCTGCTGCGGCTGCGCCAAGTCCGGCGGTTACGCGGCACGCTGATCGCCGTTCCCATCGTCAACGTCCACGGTTTTCTGCGGAACTCGCGTTACCTGCCGGACCGGCGCGACCTCAACCGTTCGTTTCCGGGCAGCAACAGCGGGTCGTTGGCCGGCCGGCTCGCCAAGGTTTTCGTCGAGGAGATCGTGCTGAAGTCGGACTACGGCATCGATCTGCATACCGGCGCCGTGCACCGCTCGAATCTACCCCAGATACGCGCCGACCTGTCGCAAGAGACCGTGCGCGCCATGGCCGACGCCTTCGGTTGTCCACTGCTCATCGATGCGGCGCTGCGCGAGGGGTCGCTGCGCGAATACGCCGATCGCAAAGGCGTACCGCTGTTGCTTTATGAGGCCGGCGAAGCGCTTCGCTTCGACGAATTCTCGATCCGCGCCGGCGTGCGCGGCGTGGTCAACGTCATGCGGCATCTGAACATGCTGCCCACGCGGCGCAACGCCAAGACGCCGCCGGCGCCGACTGTGGCCGAGGATTCGTCCTGGGAGCGCGCGCCGGAATCGGGCATTTTGCGCATGCTGGTCGAACTCGGCCAATACGTGAAGCGCGACCAAGTGCTGGCCTACGTCGCCGATGCCTTCGGCGAAACCGAAGTGGCGGTGAAGTCCGAACATCCCGGCATCGTGATCGGGCGCACATATCTACCGCTCGCCCACGCCGGCGACGCAATCTACCACGTCGCCCGGGTCAAGGGCGCGCAGGAAGTCGCGGATCGGGTCGAGGCCTATCAGGAAGCCAACGAGCCGGTCGACCCCGATGACCGCGGCATGGCCGGCGAGCCGCCGCTGGTCTAGCGCATTTCCAGTGACGCTGTCGCCGAAACAACGGCGATATACCCCGAACCCGAGCCCGCCGTGTTGCGATTCAGGCATCGCGTTTGTCTTACGCAAAGGTCGAATCGTGCGCTATACGCCGATCTCGTTACAATTTCGTAACATCGACCAATAAGCGACGGCCCCGGAGCGCTGATCGTAAGGGAGGACGCTACCGGAGCGTCGGTTGAACGGGTTCACGCCCATGTCTTAAGTGAATTTGGATGATCGACTCGTTAAGAGCCCGCGCTAAGAACCATCTGTATCGTCTGCGACTGCGCTCGGCATCGTTCGCCGAACTCAATACGCTGTCGCAGCCGGGCTTCAACCCCAGCTTGTTCGAGCTGTATTCTCGAACCGGCTACTGCTTTATCCATATTCCGAAAAACGGCGGCACTACGGTCGAGCGTCTGTTCTACCGGAATAAGGTCGGCCACCGTGCTTGGTTCGAACTGCACAGTCTTGCGCCGCTTCGGTATTGTGAGTGGGTCAAGTTCTGTGTAATAAGACATCCGATCGACCGGTTTCTGTCGTCCTATGATTATCTGAGGAGGGGCGGGCGCAATCCGATCGATCGGGAAATCGGCCGTCGTTTCGTTCAGAGGTCCGATCTGAACACCTTTGTTGCGAATTTCGAACACGAAGATTTCCGGAACCAGATCATGCGGTACTTTCATTTTCGGCCGCAGTTCGAGTACATCCTCTCCGGGGACGGCCACTGCATGGTCAACAAGCTATTATCGTTCGATCGGCTGGGCGAGGAAGTGGCCGCTATGCTCGGTGTCGACACGTCGTCAATCAGCCACGACAACAAGACGCCGGGGCGGCGAACGTTGATCGAGGCGCTCACGCCCGATAGCCGGCAAACTATCGAATCATTATATGCCCGCGATTTCCAGTTATACGAAGCGCGGGGCGGCGATACGACCGATTTCTACCTGAGGCGGTTCGATGCCGGCAGTGTCACTACTTCGAGTAGCGCCGCATGACGGCGCGCGTAATGCCGCTTGAAGTTGAAAGTAACGTCAGCTTGCCATTGTGACGGTTCGAACCGTTTATTATCGCTGGCGTCGGAAGATCATCGAGACGGTTTATGCGCGGCTGCCGACGCCGGAGCTGGCGCAACCTGTCTTTATTCTGGGTTGCGGTCGCTCCGGTAAAAGCACATTGGCAAATTTGTTGTCGCACTACGACGAGATTTTATATTTGAATGAACCGCGCCATCTCTGGCTTTCGGTATTTCCGCAATCGGATATATGGACCGTCAAGGCGGAAGCGCGCCACGGGCGGATGGTTCTGGACGCGGACGATTTCGAACCGCGTCGGGCGAGGCGGTTGCGTCGCCTGCTCAGGCTGCAGGTCATTCGACAGAACCGCTCAATCCTGGTTGAGGAGTTGGCGATCAATAGTTTTCGGATCGATTTGATCCGAAGGATATTCCCGAGGGCACGTTTCATTCACGTTTATCGAGACGGACTCGAGGTGGCCGATCTGATCGGCGTGGCCGCCGAGCGCGGTAACTGGTTTGGAGCGAATGGCTATAAGTGGAAACAGCTCGTCGAGTATGCCGAGCGCGGAGCGTGTACCCGGGGGCTCGCCACTATGTGCGAAAACTTCCGCGACATGGGGCTGCTGGAGTGGCGATTGAGTACGGAGGCGGTTGTGTCGTCGTTGGCCGGTCTACCGCGCGAATCGTATCTTGAATTCAATTCGAACGAGCTGTTCGACAACTCGGCGCAAGTTCTCGCACGCGTCGCGCGCTTTTTGGGGTTGGAGTTCCGGCCACGCACGGACGGCCGGGCTCAAGAAGAACCGCGGCGTTCATCGAAGCATCGGCTGCCGGATATCTCGGCTCGCGACGAGGCCCTGGGCGGCCCCATGTTACGCGTGTCCATAAGCCAGCCCGATGGACTGGTGCCGGCTAAAGCGGCCGGCGCGACGGCGGTCGAATAAACACGCTATCGCTGGCGCTGTACCAGCCGACAAGCACGGCACGGCCGTGCTGCCACATCACGGACGCAACGAAACGGGCTGGTACGCTGTCTATGTACCCTATATAAACAGCGCGAGTCGAGCATTGTTCTCGAAAGACACAGTCGCATCAACGTGCCGATATCCTGCTCCCGATTCCGGCATTGATAAAATTGCGTAGGGGTATGAATGAATCCATCCAGCCGAATCACGGTCTCTGTGATAATTCCAGCGTTCGAGGCCGAGGGCTTTTTGTCTCGGGCGGTGCTATCGGTTGTTAATCAGACCGAACCCGTTCATGAAATAATTATTGTCGATGACGGCTCTAAAGACAAAACCTTCGATGTAGCCCAGATGCTGGCGGAGCGATATTCATCGGTCAGGCCGCTACGTCTGCCCAAAAACAGTGGGCCGTCGGCCTCGAGAAATCGAGGGTTTGAGGCGAGCACCGGGAACTGGCTTGCTATTCTTGACGCCGACGATACGTACGAGCCCGATCGGATCGAAGTCTTGTCGAATGCCATAAGATCCATAGGTGAAGTCGATCTCCTCTCGGATCTGCTATGCATGGTTGATCAAGACGTCGAACACCAGCCCGATTTTGCTTTGCCCGAAAGCCCGATGCTTGTATCGGTCGTCGAATTTCTAGAACGCGCCCGGCCGAATTTGAATACGCCTGACTTGGGCTTGTTAAAACCGGTAATTCGTAGAGAGTTTCTGAGCCGAACGGGGGTGAAATATCCCGAGCGCTGTCGGCATGGCGAGGATACGCTCTTGATGGTTCAGCTCTTGATCAATTCGGCTCGCTATTACGTAGTGTCGAATTATGGATATCGTTATACAACCCGACACTCCGGGACGTCTCGTACGAAGGTCGATTACAGCGGTATGAAAGAGGCTAATGCCTCGTTTCGGAATCACGCTTATTTTCAAAACGATGAGCGAGCCAGAGCTGCCCTGGACGCTCGAACCGAAACGCTGGAAAAGCTCGATCGGGATTATCGCTACCAACTGTCATTTAGAGAAAAATTAAAACGCCGAGAATACCGCTTGGTAAGTTGGGAGCTGCAAAAGCGCGCGAAGAAGTTATTTCCCTTATTTAATAAAATGATTCGATAGCTCACACAACGTGTCGGCAGAAAAAAAGCTTGCGATTTTTTTGCCTCGGGTCGTCCACCGAGCTGGAGCTGATAAGGTCGACGTGTTGATACAGGCCGCGAAGATAGGTTTCTTGTTCTTGCTGTTGCTGATCGGAGCCGTTACTTTCAAATATCATGGAATTTGATATTTCCGCGCTAAAATCAAGTACGTCTTTCCAGTTCGAGAGCCACATACAGATCGCGAGCGCGAATACGACATCGACCCTGGTGCTGGGCATCAAGTCCTTTAATAAATGTAGATCGTATTTTTCCAGGTCGAAAAAATAAAAATCTAAATTGGAAGCTTGAGACAGCGCTCTGAGTTTGTTGGCCGTGTTAATAAGTTTTGGATCATAATCGACACCGACGCCCCATTTGATTTTATTTGCGATATCGTAAAGCACGCCGCCACGGTTACAACCCAGATCAAGAACGGTCATGTTCTCGAAATCAAGCGGAATATCCTTAAACCGCGTTTGCAGGTTTCTTTGCCCTTCCAGAGAATGGCCTTTGAACTCAAAGGTATAGTATCCGCCTTCGTAATCTTTGGCTGAGTAAGTAGTTCCGCTGGTTTTGGCGAAATTCAACAGATTAACCAGTTGGGCGAATTCGAAGTCGACGCCGGACAAGGAGTCAGTCGTTCGTCTTTCGAACTGAAAAGATTCATTGTTTTTACTCTCGGCGCCCGCCGTATCCGGAAAAGGATTTAATGGCGACGGAAGAGCGGCGGCTACGCTTTTGAGCCTGTTTTTTCCAAACCTTGCGATATTTTGTATCATATTACCCTGGTAAGTTTGTGTTGCTTCGAGCTTTACCGCGTAGTTTTTAACGACATTCGGATAATACTCAGAGCTATAGTACCAATTTTTACGGCCAATCCAGAAAAAATTAAAAGAAATTCTGCTTTTCAGCGACAGTGGATTTATTTTTTCTTCGGCAATCTGTAACACGACTTCGTCATCGTTTTCAAGATTGAATTGCTTGCGCAAATGCACCGACGACAGAATTTCAATGATGTGAAGCGGTGAATCGCCCCATCTGCAGATCCAGACATCAAGATCATATAGTTTTGCAGGCCATAGAAGCCGGCGAGCACTCGCTAAAGTGACCGCGCAATCCTCTATTAATCGAATTGGCCGGCTACTGATTAAGTTTAGCGATCCGATAACCAACTTTTCGCCGGTCGCCCGATCGAATTCCGGGCCATGGGCGTCAAACAGATGACTACAATGTCCTCTACCGGAAGCCACTTTGCACTTAATTTGAACCATGCCTGGGAGTTCTTTCATATCTAATCAGGGTGATCCGCGTGTGCCCGGGCGACAATAGTAATGAGTGCTTCGCGGACATTATAGGGAAAGGCTGTGAACCGCGCCGATACTATTCGTTCCATACCCGTTTACGCGGGCGTAATTTTGCAAACACGGGCTGCACTTCATGCCACAGTGGATGATTAATATATTTTAATCCAAGTAGATAACCCGCCAGCCATGCCAGGCCGGCCGCGAACGTCGGGCCCCAGATTGAATCCACACCGGGCGGATAAACCCATCGTATCGCGGCTGCGGGTATCAGAGCGCTACCGGCCAATAAAGCGCTGGGCCCGAGCGCCCGAACAATTCGGCCAGGCGTCATCGTTGTGGTGTAATAGAGAAAGCCGGTCATGATAGCCGTCGACACCACGGCTGTCGGTACAAGAGCGATAGCGACCGTGTTCAGGCTCACAGTCGCGGCCGCGACTAGGCATGTAATTAGCAATAACTGGCGAATGCCGGTGCTGAGGGCCGCAATACCGGCGCGGCCCATCGCCGTGAGTAGCGCCTGACTCTGTACCAGGCTGATGCTGATGGCTGTGAAAATTGCCGCGTAACGTAGAATCGGCACGGCTGGGACCCATTGATCGCCAAAAAAAATCATGATGATCGGGTAGGCAAACATCGAGGCAAAGCCGAGACACGGCCAGGCTAAACCCGTTACAAGCGCTATTTTATGCAGGTAGAGGTCGCACGGATCGCCGCCTTCCCGATAATGGCGGGCGTAGGCGGCATAGGAAACCGCACCGATTGCGCCGACAATATTCTCGCGAAACATGCGGGGCAGGCCGTTGCCACGACTGAACAAGCCAACCTGGGCCATGCCGAGCATACGACCGATCACGAAATCCGGCGCTGCGGCGCCAAGCTGATTACTCACGGTTTCGCAGGTCTTCTTAATTCCGAAGTCGGTAACCGGTCGCCATGTTTTCAAGCTGAGGCCGCGAATACGATATTCACGGCCCCAGACCAGGCAGCCGATAGCCCCCGTCGTCACGCCCGCCACGGCGCCCCATGCCGGGCTGTAATAACTGAAACCGTACCAGGCGAGAAAAATGGTCAGGCCGTTCTGAACGACCAGCTGGACCACGGCGATCTTGTAACGGAGCGCGAACTGCATGTCGCGAACGAGCAGCGCGTTGATGATGGCTCCGACCGGCAGGACCAGAAACGTCAACGACAGTATTTGCAGTACCCCCGCTACGCCCGCCTCGCTAAAGAAAGCGGCCATATAAGGGCTAATGAATAACAGCACCAGGGCCAGCGTCCAGGCGATGATCAGATTGATCGTGAACGCGGTCCGGGCGGAGTCCTCGTCGAGTTCCTTAAGCTGAACCAGATACTCGCTCGTCCCCATGTCGCGCAGCATGTGGACGATGTTCACGAAAGTGACCGAAACCGAATACACGCCCACCTCGGCCGGCGTCAGCAAACGGCTGAGAATCATGATCGTCGGAAACGTGATCAGAAAGTTCGTATATTGCTGAGCCGTCGAAAAGACGAGCGCGCCGCGTACGCTCGGGCGTTGTGCATTGGAACGCCGTAACAGACGCAGCGGATTGAGATTCGGCATGAGGGTCGTCCCCGTGACCTTAGTCGAGCGGCCGGCGCAATCGTCGGATTGGTATTCTTACCGCCCGGTGTGCCGCCCGTGTGCGCGAAACGCGACGATCGGACGCAGTGTTTTGCCACTGCTGTTCTATTGAAACGCCGCCATCATACGCGCCCGACGTCCGTCGCGAGACGCAAGCCGGCTCGGGTCCCATATTTATCCGATTACGATATGACGCTGCGTCTGACATATTGCCCGACGCAATGCACTGTGAAAGAGGACAAAATCACGCCGGCATGCACGGCTTGCCTCGTGCGGCGCAGGTTCAATTCGCGCCGCATACTCCAATAAAGGCCGCGTATCGATGGGCGGGCGTATACCAGCGCATTATGCCGGGCCAGCATATTGGCCAGTTCGACACCCACCGCCCTGGGATCGTCGAACATCCAGGGTTCGACATCCAGAGCCAGGGTAAGGTTTTGCGCGATCCAGGCGTCGTCGATATCGACGATCGCCGGGTCGCCCAGGGCGCTTTCCAGATCGGCCAGTCCGTCTTTGACCAGGCCCTGCCGTAGTAGAATGCAGCCGCGTTGAATCAGCGCGGCGGGCCCGCGCGCCGCCTTGCTTTGCAGTACGGAATCATCGCCCACGTGGGTCAGGTAATCTTCCAGGGGCAGGGCATTGCGCACCTTGCGGAAGACCTGTTTGCGATATTTGTCCTGAATTCGAAAACGCTGCTCGACCGTGTGCGTGTATTGACCGCCGCCACGGGCGCCGTCGTGCTCGCGGTAGACAAAGGTAGGCTTGTCGAGCTTGGCGCCCCGGTAACGGGCACCGAGGCGGATCAGCATGTCCAGGTCCTGGCAGCGGCTCAGTTCGGTGTCGAACAGCCCGATCTCCAGCAGAGCCCGACGTGGGATGAGCATGCCCTGCATGAGTGTGTTCATGCTCCGCATGGTTTCCAACAGGAATCGTTCGGGCTCGATGTCCGGCAGCTCGTTGGCGTGCCAGGCCGTGCTGTTCCAGATATGGTCCGGATCGTGCGTATGGTAGGTGCTGCTGTAGGTGAAATCGATATCGTCGCGCTCGATGAGAAGCTCGACGTGTCGCGACAGCGCATCCGGCAGTGCGACATCGTCGTCATCGAACAGCCAGAGGTAATCGCCCCGGGCCATCGGGATCGCCATGTTCAGCGCCGCGGCCTTGCCGTGATTGGTCGTCAGTTCGACCACGCGGGCGCGGTCTTTATAGTCGGCTAGCACTTCCGCGGTTTTGTCGGTGGAGGCGTCGTCGACGACGATGATTTCGTCGAGCGGCCGTTGTTGGTGCAACAGGCTGTCTAACGCTTCGGCGAGATAGCGCGCTCGATTATGTGTCGGCACGATCGCCGAAACTTTTAACGAAGAATCGGTCGGCAATGCGCCGGATTCAGGCTCGCTGCGCGACATCTGCGGTTCCTCGGGTTATGGGGTTGCACGAGAATATCGGCAAAAACCGGTGGCGAGAAGTTTTCTTGTCCTTCGCTTGCCTCGGAAGACGACGAGACGCGGTATGGCGCGGCGGCTGCCACGGTTATCGTGAGACGTTTCTCTCCCAGACCTGGGCGAGCTTGCGGTATTCCTTGTCCGCGCTGAATGACTCGATCACCGTTTGTCGCCCCGACTCACCCATGCTATGCCGTCGAGTTGGATCGGCCGCCAGATCGTGGATCGCATCGGCCAGCGCGCGGGGGTTGTTTTCCGGCACGAGCACACCGTTGACTTGGTCGATCACGAGCTCCGGGATACCGCGCACGCCCGTGGTGATCACGGGCAAACGCGTGGCCATGGCCTCCATCAGCGCTACCGGAATGCCCTCGGACAGGCTCGACATCACGAATATATCCGCGCGCCGCAGCTCCTGTCTGACAGTTCGACTGGCCTGCGCGCCGAGCAGCTGTACGTGCGAAGACAAACCGAGCGTATCGATTTGCTTGGATAAGGCGGCTGATTGTTCGCCGTCGCCGATGATGCGCAGTTTGAAATCAAGCCCGGCATCGGCTAGGAGTCTGGCGGCCTCGATTTGATCGGATTGCGCTTTGACCGCCGTAAGTCGGCCGACCGAAATCAGATTCAGCGTCGACTCGCCGGCCACGCGCTCTTGCGCCGATGCGCGCGTGTCGCTGTCGAAGCGCTCGGTATCGATCCCGCAATGGATGACCTCGATCTTGTCGGCGGGCAGTTTGAAATGCTCGATCAGATACCGCCGGTTGTATTCGGAAATCGTGGTCATGCGCGCGGCGTCGTGCGTCAGGACCGGAAAGTTCGGCGGCGCGGAATGAAAAATATCGTAATGGTGCGCACAGAAGGTATAGGGCACACCGGTGATATGGCGGGCGTAACGGGCGAGATGAGCGGATAGGCCGGCAAAATGCACATGCATGGCATCCGGCAGCGGTTCCGCGCGCAGCATGCGGGCCAAAGCCGAACCGAGAACAAATTGCTCGAACGATTCGCGACTCATCGAGCGGGCCATCAGACGTGATCGAAACAGGCCCGGCTGCCGCCGCAGCCAGCGCAGACGATTGAGCCGGCTGTACATCTCCGGTGCTTCGATTTCGGGTAACAGGCGAATCCGCTTTCGCACGTTATCCGAGAGTTCCTCGAGCGCTTCGGGCTCGCTTTTCAATGCAAAGACACGGTCCAGGCAGCCGCGCCGGGCCATCCATTCCACTTCGTCCCGCACGAACGTTTCCGAGCGTTTGGGAAAAGTATCGACAACGTAAGCGATCTGCATGGGAAGGTCCCGTGTCAAGGTGCCCGAAAAGAAAGCGGTTCAGTCTCTGGCCGATGTATCGGCACTCGAGGAACC
Source organism: Salinisphaera sp. (assembly GCF_035690525.1). GTDB lineage: Bacteria > Pseudomonadota > Gammaproteobacteria > Nevskiales > Salinisphaeraceae > Salinisphaera. Next base: position 16,161 of record NZ_DASSKM010000124.1, on the reverse strand, counting down.
ACCCGCGATCATCGCCATCACCGCCATTCGGATGCCGATGCCGTTGCGCACCTGTTCCAGAATGAGCGATTGACCGGAATAAGCGATATCGGCGGTAATTTCCACGCCGCGGTTGATCGGGCCCGGATGCATGACAAGGGCCGCCGGCGAGGCGTGCGCCAGATTGGTCGGCATTAGGCCGTAGCTTCGATGGTAGTCGTCGACATCGGCCAGCGCATCGCCTTCGATGCGTTCGCGCTGGATGCGCAGGCCCATGACGATGTCGGCGCCGGCCAGGCCATGCCGGATGTCGGTGGTGGCGGTCACGCCGAGCGCGTCCGGATTGGGCGGCAGGAACCGCTCGGGCCCGACCACGCGGATATCGCCGGTACCGAGCGTGCGCAGGGCGTGGATGGTCGAATGCGCCACGCGGGAATGGGCGACGTCGCCGACGATCGCGACCTTGAGGTTCTCGAAATCCGGGCGGCGGCGGCGAATGGTGAACACGTCCAACAGCCCCTGCGTCGGATGCGCATGGCTGCCGTCGCCGGCGTTGATGACAGCGACATGCGGCGCGGCATGGGCGGCGAAACGAGCGGCGGCGCCGTTATCCGGATGCCGGATGACAAAAATATCGGCGCCCATCGCCTGCAACGTAAAGAGCGTGTCGAGATCGTCCTCGCCCTTGGCTCGGGACGATGTCGCGACGTCCATGTTGATCACGTCGGCCGACAGCCGCTTGGCCGCCAACTCGAATGTCGTGCGCGTGCGCGTCGAGTTTTCGAAGAATAGGTTGAACACGGTCTTGCCACGCAGCAGCGGCACTTTTTTCGGCGGCGCGCCGATCTCGGGAACCAGCGACTCCGCCGTGTCCAGAATCCGCTCGAGCAGGGGTTTCGGCAAGCCTTCGGTGGTCAGAAGATGGCGAAGTTGGCCCTGGGCGTCGAGCTGGATATGGGTGTTCATGGGTGCTTGTCTGGCAGTCGTGGCGATCGGAAGGTCGGGCCGGGCCCACCGCGGGCGAGCGCGCCGGAACGATACTCTACCGATGGCGCTGTCTTCGCGGTTACGCTCAGCGCATGGTCAGACGTAGCGGCTCGGGTCCGGTCAGCTTGATCTGGCGGCCCTTGGCTAAATCGAGCTTGAGCCCGGCCGCGTCGGGGGCGAACGGCAGTTCGCGCGCGCCGCGGTCGACCAGAACGGCGAGCTTGACCGCCGCCGGGCGTCCGTAGTCGAACAGTTCGTTGAGCGCGGCGCGCACGGTGCGGCCCGTGTAGAGTACGTCGTCGACCAGGATCACGGTCCTGCCGTCGATATCGGCCGGAATATGCGAGGGCCCGACGCTCGGGTGCAGGCCGACCATCGAGAAATCATCCCGGTAGAAACTGATGTTGATGCTGCACATCGGGCTGGCGAGATCGAAATGATCATGCAGCCGCCGGCCGATCCAGGCGCCGCCGGTTTCGACGCCGACGATCACCGCGTCCGGATGCGCGACGATCAAGGGCTCGACCTGGGCGGTGAGCGCGGCCAGGGCGGCATCGACATCGAAACTTTCGCTCGAATCTGTCATTTGCGATCCTCTTTCACGCTGGTTTTCACGCTGGGCGCAATCGTCCGGTCAACCAGCTCTCGAGAATGGTCTGTGCGGCCATCGCGTCGATATCGCCCTTGGCCAGGCGTTTGCCGCGGCTGCCCGAGGCGCGCGCCGCGCGCAGTCTCTCGCCGGCCTCGATGGTGGTATAACGCTCATCCACGGTATGTACGGTCAGGCGGTAACGCCCCCGGATTTCCTGGGCGAAATTGCGTGCCCGGTGGGTCATCTTCTGTGTTTCGCCGTCGGCATTCAATGGCAGGCCGACCACGAGTGCGGCCGGCCGCCACTCGGCGATCAGCGTATCGAGCGCGTTCCAATCCGGCATGCCGTCTCGATGTTCGAGCGTGGTCAACGGCTGGGCGCTGCCGGTGACGGCGTTGCCCACGGCGATGCCCACGCGCCGTTTGCCGTAATCGAAACCGAGCGCTACGGCCTCGTCAGGCATGGCCCGCCAGGCCGGACAATTGATAGGCGGACACGCCCAACAGCCCAGCCGCATCGGCCCAACGCCGCTCGATCGGCGATTCGAAGATAATGCGCCGATCGGCCGGGGTATTGAGCCAGCTGTTGGCGAGCATTTCTTGTTCCAGTTGGCCTCGGCCCCAGCCGGCATAACCCAGGGTGATGATAAAGGCGCTGGGCCCGAAGCCGTTGCCGATCGCTTCCAGAACGTCCCGCGAGGTGGTGATCGCCAGGCCGCCGTCGATATGCAGGCTCGATTCCCAATCGCCTTCGTCGCGATGCAGCACGAAGCCGCGCTCGGTAGCGACCGGCCCGCCCCAGTAAACCGGCGTATCACGCGCGACATGCGCCTCGATATCCAGCTGGTAAAGCATATCGGCGACCGCGAGATCGCTCGGTTTGTTGATCACCAGCCCCATCGCGCCGTCGTCGTTGTGCTCGGCGATGAAGGTAACGCTGTTCGCGAATTCACCTTCGACGCGGCCGGGCATCGCGAGCAGAAACTGATTGCGAAAGGTTGTGGTATCCATGGTCCGATTATCCGTTCTATCGCAGCCAGGCCGCAAACCGGGATGCCGAGGTAGAGAGCTTCCGGAACGGCGCGTTTTATCGCGAATTCGCGTTGGGCTACAAAACCGGTTGGTTCGAGCTTTATCGCGAACCGGCGTTGCGCCGCGCGGAGTGTGCGCATAAAGCGAGCGCATCTATCGCCAATGCTAGCCAGGAATCGCAGCGCTATCGAAGCCTATAACCAGCGTGTATCGAAGAACGCGGCCTGCGTTGTCTACCTGCCGAAGCTTTTGATGTTTGGGTATGTCACAGATATCGCCGGCTCAACCTCCGTTCTTGTCGCCGATCGCGGATTTCGGCAATGCAAAAGCGATCGTATAGTCGCCGCGAATGGTCCCGAGCGGCTGATGTCCGCCGGCGGTGATCACCACGTATTCACGCCCGTTCGCCTTGTAGATTGCCGGATTGGCCTGGCCGCCGGCGGGCAGATAGGTCGACCAGAGCACTTCGCCGGTTTGGGTGTTGTAGGCGCGCAGCATGTCGTCCGCGGTGCCGGCGATGAAGGTCACGCCGCCAGCGGTCATGATCCCGCTGCCCAGTTCCGGCACGCTGGTCGGCAGCGGTATGAACTGCTTGTAGCCAAACGGCGCGGTATGCCGGCTGTTGCCGAGCGGCGTCGACCACAGCACCTTGCCGCTGGCGAGATCAACCTGCATCAATTTGGCCCACGGCGGCTGGTTGCAGGGCATCTGGATCGGGCTCAAGAATGGATGCAAATGAATCGCATACGGCAGGCCATACATCGGCTTGAAGGGCCCGCCGCCAAAACCCCGCGGCGGCGGCCATTTGCCGTTCCAGTTTTTGATTGCCGGCGGGTGATGGGCGTGCTTGCGCGGGATCAGCGTGCCAACGAACGGCAGGTGGTTGTTCACGATATTCATCGTGCCGTTCGGGCTATACGAGGCGCCGTACCAGTCGGTCGCGCCGTCGAAGGTCGGGTACATGAGCGAGCCCTGCACCGTCGGCGGGGTGGCATAACCCTTGTAGTACAACTCGTTGAAGCGAACGCGGCACCACATCTGGTCGAACGGCGTAGCGCCCCACATATCTTTCGCGCTGAGTTTTTCAGACACAAGCTGCGGCTCGGCAACGGAATGCGGCTGGGTGTCGGACAGCCAGTCGCCGTCATACACGCTGCCTTTGGGGCCGGTCGGCGCCGGCAGTTCCTTGACCGGCATGATCGGTTTCCCGGTCTTTCGGTTCAAAACGAAGATCTCGCCTTGTTTGGTGGTCGAGACCAGCGCCGGGATATGGCCGCCGTGGCCGTCCGGCCAGTTGACCAGGGTCGGCCCCACCGGTAGATCAAAATCCCAGATATCGGTATGCGCTTCCTGGAAATGCCATTTCTCGTGGCCGGTTCTGGCGTTTAGCGCCACGACCGAACCGGAGTATTCCATCGAATAGGCGGGGCGCTCCTTGGCGTAGTAGTCGGGGGTGGCGTTGCCGGTGGGGATATAAATCATATCGTTGGCCGGATCGCCGGTAATCCGGCCCCAGACGTTAGGCGTCGCCTTGGTGTAGTGTTCGCCGGGTTTCAGCGGCGCCGTCGGGTTCTTCTTGCCCAGATCCCAGTGCCAGACTTCCTTGCCGGTCACCGCGTCCCAGGCGCGCACCACGCCCGACGGCTCGCCCCAATACCAGTTGTCGTAGACGTTGCCGCCGGTATAAATCAAGCCGTCCATGACCAGCGGCGCCGAGGTCTGAACCAGCGTGCCGGACGCCATGCGGCCGATATTCTGTTTTAAATCAATGAACCCGTTATGCCCGAAGCGTTTGCATAGCTTGCCCGTGTTTGCGTCCAGGGCCACGACATACGGCCCCATCGTCGGCGCGATAATCCGGGTTTTGCAGAAATCGCCGCCGTTGGGGCCGGTGTAATTTTTGGGCGCCTTGTAATAAGACACGCCGCGACAGTTCACGAAGTTGGTTTTGTCGTCGTCGACCTGCTTGTCCTTGAATTTCCATTTCTGCTTGCCGGTCGCCGGGTCCAGCGCAATGACCCAAGCGTTGGGCGTGCAGGTATACAGGGTGTCATTGACCTTGATCGGCGTTGCTTCGCTGCCCCAGTGCGGCGATTCATCGTAGGCGTGGTGCATATCGCCGCTTTGATAGGACCAGACTTTTTTTAGCTGGCTGACGTTTTGAACGTTGATCTGCTTGAGCGGTGCGTACCGGCTTTGGCCTGGCGTGCGGGCCCAAGACGGCCAGTCGTCGGGATTGGCGAGCGCGGCTTTAGGCAGGGTGACGTGCGGCCCGCGGCGATGCAGCGCCAGTTGTTTGCCGTTCGGGTAGTTAACCCAGGGCATGGACACCATCACGCCGATACCGGCACCCAGCAGCGCGAGCGAAACCGCGCCGGAAACCAGCGCCGGCAGGGCGGCGCCGGCAATACCGCGCCATACCCAAGGAATCATCATCAGCAAAGCGATGACCATCGGCACATCCAGGCGCGGCAGCGCCGTGAATACCGTCATCTGATTAAAGCCGGTCTCCCAGAACGACCACACGATCGCGGCCGCGAAGATGAGCAAACTCAACCAGAAGCCAACGCTGCGCCGGGCCACGATCAGAATACCCGCCGCCAGATAGCCAAGACCGGCGATCATATAGGCGGGCGTGCCACCCACCGCCGTCAACCAACCGCCCTCGACCGCCAGTCCCAACCCCAGAATGGCGACAATAACGCCGACGACGATAGTCAACTTACTGGAACGAGACATGGCAGGCGGCTCCGCTTGATTTGATCCCCAAGCGGCAGCTTTGCACAAAATGGTCGCTATACTTATCCGGAAAATCTTGTATTGCGCGGCCAAGCTTGCGCGGATACTACCCGACCGATGACGTGCTCGGGACCAACTTTTATGCGCGGCTGTACGAGCGTTGACGCGCGCTCATCCGGGTTTCGATTGCCTTGAACAATCGCGCGCAGATATTAATATCGAACTGGGCTTCCAGTTCACGTACGCAGGTCGGGCTGGTCACGTTGATCTCGGTAAGCTTGTCGCCGATCACGTCCAAGCCGACGAACAGTAGGCCCTTGTCGCGGACGTACGGGCCGACTTCGCGCGCGATGGCAAGGTCCGCGGCGGTCAGCTCACGGCCCACGCCGCGTCCGCCGGCCGCCAGATTGCCTCTGAGTTCGCCTTCGGCCGGCACCCGCGCCAGAGCGTAGCCGACCGGCTCGCCGTCGATCAGCAGCACGCGCTTGTCGCCTTCCTTGATCGCCGGCAGATAGGCCTGGGCCATGGCGTAGCGTGTGCCGTGCTCGGTGAGCACTTCCAGGATCACGCTGGTGTTGTCGTTGCCTTGCGCGACGCGGAAGATGCGCGCGCCGCCCATGCCGTCCAGCGGTTTCAGAACCACGTCTTTGTGCTGGGCGATGAAGCGCTTGAAGGCGTCGGCCCGGCGGGCGACCAGCGTCGGCCCGCACAGGTGCGCGAAGCGGTTGATCGCCATCTTTTCGTTGACGTCGCGCAGGGCGTCGCAGCGGTTGACGACCAGCGTGCCCTCGTTCTCGGCGAGTTCGAGAATATAGGTCGCGTAGATGTATTCCATGTCGAAGGGCGGATCCTTGCGCATCAGAATCACGTCCAGATCGGCCAGCCGGCGCGTCACCGATTCGCCGGTATAGGCGAACCAATCGTCGTTATCGTCGGCCACCGAAATGGTGCGGCAGGTGCCGTAGCCCACGCCGTCGGCGACGAACAGATCGCCCATGGTGAAATAATGGATGGTGCAGCCACGCCGCTGGGCCTCGAGCAGCAGGGCCAGGGTGGTGTCCTTGTAGGGCGTGATGTCCTCGATCGGGTCCATCACCACGCCGAGCGAGTACGTCATTGCAGAGTCCTTTGGCGGGTCGGGCCGCCGACAATGTTCTATGCCGCGCATAGTAGCGCAGCCGGCGAGGTCGTCCGCAGCTGGATGCGGGGCGATGCGATTGACTTCGGCTCGCTTCGCTTTGCCGACTTGTTTTTAACCGCAGATTCACGCAGATCTACGCAGATGTGTTCGGCTCGCTTTCGCTTTGCCGAAACCCGAATGCGCTCCCGAGTTTGTTGAGGCCGTAACTGATCAAACGTTCCCCATTCGCATTTGCGTAGATCTGCGTGAATCTGCGGTTAAATGTCTTAAGGAACGAAGCCCTCAGCCCGCCAGGTCCCCCCAGGCGGTTTGCAGCGCGGCCAGTGTGGCCATGCCGGCGGTTTCGGTGCGCAGGACCCGAGGTCCGAGCGCCAGGGCGTGCCAGCCGGCCGTCGATGCGTGCTCGATCTCGTCGTTCGCCAGGCCGGATTCGGGGCCGACGAGCAGCGCGATGCGCGCCGCCGGCGTCTGTGCTCGCAGCCCGGCGGCCGCCTCGGGCGCCAGCATCAGTAGACGATCGGCTTCGGGGGGCGCGTCGATTCGCATCGACAGATCGACGGCTTCGGCCAGACTTGGAACGATCAGCCGGCCGCTCTGCTCGGCGGCGGACTCCACCACCCGCCGCCAGTGATCGTGCTTCTTGGCCAGGCGCGCGCCCTCCAGCCGAACCCGGCCACGCGCGGTGAACACCGGCTGGATAGCGGTCACGCCCAGCTCCACCGCCTTGGCTAATGCGAAGTCCATCCGGTCGCCGCGGGCGACGGCCTGGAGCAGTGTGATCTCCAGCGGCGATTCGCGAAGCGGCATGCTCCAGCTGTCGATGCGGGCCTCGGCCCGCTTGCGATCGGCCGTGGTCAAGGTGGCGGCATATTCCGCGCCGTCGCCGTTGAACAGAATCAGCGTATCGCCGGCCGATAAGCGTAGAACGGTTGCCAGATGGTGTCGCTTGTCGTCCGGCAGGACAATCGAGGCGCCTTCGGCGAGGTCTTCGGCCACGAAAACCCGGGGCACATGCCTTGCGCGAGCCATCGCGCCGTTCAGACCGCGCTTAGCGGCTTGATCAGCACCGACGAATTGCGCTGGTAGTTGTACAGCGCGCGCTTGGCCAGCGGCAGCGTATCGATGGTCGAGGCGGCGAAGCCGTGCTCGACGAACCAGTGCGGCGCGCGGGTGGTGAGCACGAACAGGTGGGTTAGATCGGCCGCGCGTGCGCGTTTCTCGACCTCCGCGAGCAGGATCGCGCCCCGGTCGCCGCCGCGATAGGCCGGATGAACCGCGACACAGGCCAATTCGCCCACGCCTTCATCGATATAGGGCACGAGCGCCGAGCACGCCGTGATCAAGCCGTCGCGGGCCATGACCACATAGTGCTCGATATCCAGCTCGATCGCCTCGCGCGAGCGGGCCACGAGCAGGCCGGCCTCGGCCAGCGGTTCGATCAGCGCGAGCACGCCGCCCAAATCCTCCGGCGTGGCGGTGCGCACGGCATCATAAGTATCGGCGGCGACCATGGTGCCCAGGCCGTCGCGCGAATACAGTTCGCGCAGCAATGCGCCGTCGGTTTCGAAGCTGACCAGATGGCTGCGCTCCACGCCGGTCGAGCACGCCCGGATCGCGGCGTCGAGCCGGGCCCGGTCGGGGCCCGACAAGCCGGCGTTGTCGGCGTCCAGCAACGCGCGCGCGGCTTCGAGCGTGAGCCCCGGCGAGGATTCGGCGAAACGCGCGTGCATCGCCGTGCCCGGATGCATGAGCACGAACTTGTCGGCGGCCAGCGCGGTGGCGGTCGCGCCGGCCACGTCCTCGGCTACCAGATTGAAAATCTCGCCGGACGGCGAATAGCCGATGCAGGGCAGCAGCACGATATGCCCGCGCGCCAGATGGGCGTCGATGCTGGCGGTGTCGATGCGCCGGACCTCGCCGGTATGGCCGTGATCCACGCCGTGGACCACGCCCAGCGGGCGCGCCGTGACCAGATTGCCGGACACGGTCGCGATGCGGGCGCCGCCCATCGGCGTGCTCGCCAGGCTAGTCGACAGATGCGCCTCAAAGGCCATCTGCAGGCTGCCGACGGCCTGGCGCACACAGGCGAGTGCGGCGGCGTCGGTTACCCGGACCCCGTGCGAGAAACAGGGCGTCAGGCCGGCCGTGGCCAGCGCGGCGTCGATCTGCGGCCGGGCGCCGAACACGATCACCAGCCGTACGCCGAGGCTGGCGAGCAGCGCGATGTCGTAAATCAGATCGACGAAACGCGGCGAAGCGGCGGCCTCGCCCGGCAGATGAATCACGAACGTGCGCCCGCGATGCGCGTGCACATAGGGCGCGGATGCGCGCAGAGCCGCCACCAGAGCGCTCTGGTCGATCGCTAATGGGTTGTCGTCGCGGCCTTGCATCGCGGCATTAGATCAAAAACATGGTCGTCGGGCGAGCGGCCGACCCGGCGGCCTCAACCCGGGCGGCAGAACCGTTGTACCAAATCACGCAGGATCGACTGCATCGGCGCGATGCGGTCCAGCGCCAGATATTCGTTCGGTTGATGCGCCAGCGCGATATCGCCCGGCCCAAGAATCACCGTGTCCATGCCGAGATCGTTGTAGAACGCGCCCTCGGTGCCGAAATCCACCGCCGCGGCTTCGTGCCCGGTCAATGTCTCGCAAGCCGTCACGATCGGCGAGTCGGCCGGCGTCTCGAGTGCCGGCGTGCCGGCGAACAGGGCGGAAAAACGCACCTCGCAGTCGCTTTCGGCGAGCGCGGCGCGGATGCGCCGGCGCAGCTCGTTGCGCAAACCGTCGATCGAGTCGCCGGGCAGGAAACGCAGATCGATATCGAGTCGGCAGCGCGCCGGTATCCGGTTGGCGGCGTCGCCGCCGCGGATCGCGCCCAGATTTAGGGTGGGGTGCGGCACGGAAAAGCCCGCGACCGGCTCGCGACCGGCCAGTTCGTCGCGCAGCTCGCGCACGGCGCCGGTCGCCCGGTACATGGCCTCGATCGCGTTGGCGCCGTGCGCCGGATTGCTCGAATGGCCGGTCGCGCCCCGCGTTTCGATGGTTTCCATGAAAATGCCCTTGTGCCGACGGATCGGCACCATCGAGGTCGGCTCGCCGATCACGCAGTAGCGGCCCGGCGCGACGCCGGAAGCGGCCAGCGCGCGGGCGCCGTCCATGCCGCATTCCTCGTCGCCGGTCACCACCAGCGATAGCGGCGCTTGTAGCGGCCGGTCGGCGTATTCGGCGGCGACGCCGGCCGCCAGGGCGACAAACCCTTTCATGTCGGTGGTGCCGAGGCCATAGAGCCGGTCGTCGCGCTCGGTCAGACTGAAGGGATCGGAATCCCAGCCGTTATGGTCGTAGGGCACGGTATCGATATGCCCGGCGAATACCAGCCCGGAACCGGCGTCGCACTCGTCCGGGCCGATATGCGCGATCAGATTGACCTTATCCTCGCGCTCGCCGATGGGCTGGATGTCGCACGCGAAACCGATCCCGTCCAGCCGTTCGGCCAGGGCCTCGACCGCGCGCCGGTTGCCGTGATCGAGCGCCGGATCGTCGCTGCTGACGGTCGGTTCGGCGATCAGTTCGGTCAGGGTGTCGCGCCAGTTCAGTTTGGGCATGGCGGCAGTCGCGGGGGCGGGTTATGACATGCGATCATAACGTGTTGAACAAATGACCGTGCGCGGCGGCTTGCGCGCAACCAGACGAAACAGGATCCGTCATGTCGATAAAATCCATATGCGGTCTCGGCGCGCTGATCGCGGCCATGACCGTGGTCAGCGGTTGTGCGGCGGCCGCCGGTCCCGGGCAGACGATCTACCTCGATCCGCAGACCGGCGAGGTGATTCAAAACCCGGTCGGGCAGGCGCCGAGCGCGCCGCCCAGACAAAAGGCGACGACCGACCCGGATACGCCGTCCAGCGACCGGGGCAGCGGTTACAAGCCGTGGAAAACCAAGGATGGCACGCAGATGCTGTCGGTGGATCCGAGCCAGACCCCCAAAGAGCGCGTCGTGCGCTGCGCCGACGGCAGTTTGCGCATGGGCTCGGCCGGCGACGGCGATGCGAAGGACAACGACAGCCCGAACGCGCTCTGCGGCCAGATGGCCGATTGACGCTTTATCGGGCATGACAGCGCGCACATAGGGGAGTCGGGGATGAAATTAGTCGCTACGCTGCTCGGCGTATTGCTGAGCCTTGGCGTGCACGCCGCGCCGGTCATAATCTATGATCAGGACGCCGGCACGAACAGCGGCTTCGACAGCGGCGAGGTGGTGGCGCCGGCGCCGGGTAACGAGGCCACCACGCTGGGCGGCCAACGCCTGCGCGCGGTGCGCTATGCGGCCTCGATCGTGGGCAGTCGCGTGGCCAGCACCGTGCCGATTCGCGTGGCGGTCAGTTTCGCCGGCAAAGCCGGCGGCGTCGCGCTGGAATGCAGCACCAATTCGGCCACGCTGGGCCAGGGCGGGGCGACCCAGTATGCAGTCAATTTTCCGGGCGCGCCGCGCGCCGATACCGGCTATCCGCTGGCGCTGGCCAACGCGCTGGCCGAACGACGGCTGGCGGATACCAAGGACATCGCGCTGAGCTTCAATCCGGCGCTCGATACCGGCGACGCCGACTGCTTGCAGGGCTATCGCTGGTACTACGGCCTGGACGGCAAGCCGGGCGATCACGAGATCGACTTCGTCGCCACCGCGGTGCACGAACTTATCCACGGGCTGGGCTTTCAGTCGCTCGTGGCGCTTACGAACACCCGTGATGCCAAGATCGGCCAGTTCCCGCGCTATGGCACGAGCCAAAGCCCGCGTTTCCCGGATATCTACAGCCGCTTTATCCGGGACCTGTCCTTGCCGGGCCAGCCGCTATGGACCGACCTGACGGCGGCTCAACGCGCCACCTCGATCGGCAACGGCCCGAGTGTGGTCTGGGCCGACCCGACGACTTCCAATGCCGCCGCCGGTTATCTGACCTACGGGCTCAATCAGGGCCGGGTCGAGTTGTATGCGCCGGCGACGATCCAGCCGGGCAGTTCGATTTCGCACTGGGCGATCGCGTTGTCGCCGGACCAGATCATGGAGCCGCGGGAGAACCCCGGTGTCGACGTGCTGCACGGCCTCGGGATGGCCTCGTGCCTGCTGGAAAATATGGGTTGGCAGTTGGCCAACGGCACGCGCTGCCCGGACGTGAACAGCACGGCCATTGCCGGCCGGGCGGATGTCACCATCGCCGGCGCCGCGGCGGCCGAAAGCGAAAATTCCGACCCGTCCGGCGATGAGGGCGATAATGACGACGACAGTGGCGGCGGCGGTGGCGGCTGCACGGTCAATCCGAATGCCGCCTTCGATCCGCTGTGGGCGCTGATGTTGATCGTCGCCTGCGGGGTGCTGGTATGGCGGCGGCGACGCGTGACGGCGTGATCGCCGCGGGCGGCGCGCCGTTATCCATGGCGCGTCGCGCGGTCATTTTCTGGGGCCTGTTCTGGGGCTTGGCGCTGGCCGGGATCGTGCCGGCGCTGCTATTGCTTGCGTGGGCGACGCCGCTGATCTGGCGTGTGCACTGGCCGGGTCCGGCGGCGGTGTTCTGGTTCGTCGTGGTCGCGCCCGGCGTCGAGGAGATCGTGTTTCGTGGCGGTCTGCAAGAATGGGCGCTGCGGCGCGGCCGACGCCGAGCGCGCTTTGTCAGCCGCGCCAATCTCGGCGCCAGTCTGGCGTTCGCGGGCGCGCATCTGCTGACCCATGCGCCGGTCTGGGCGGCGCTCATGCTCGTGCCGTCGCTGGTGTTCGGCATCGCCTACGAGCGCCGTCGGCGCCTGATTGCGCCGGTTGCGCTGCACGCGCTCTACAACGCCTGCTTCCTGGGTCTGCTCGGCGCAAGCGGGGCACCGGCTTTGCTATCATGAGAACGCTTCGACGCGAAAGGTCCGAGATGAGTCAGTCCGATATCTTCATGGCCCTAAAGCACGGGCTTAAACAGGCCGGCTCGGTGCAGACCCCCGGCGAGACGCACGGCACGCTGACCGGCATGTTGTGTATCGACAACGATCAGCCGCCGGCCGCGGCGGTCGAGGATGTCGAGGCCGAGAATCTGACCACGGCGCTGGATGCGCTGCGCGAGATCACCCTCGAGGGCCTGTTCGATCCGGATCTCAGTTTTACGCCGCTACTGCCCGACGACGAAACGCCGCTGGATACGCGCGTGAACGCGCTGGCGCGCTGGTGCGCGGGCTTTCTGTTCGGCCTGAGCTACCGTGGCAGCTTCGCGCCGGATCAATTGTCCGCCGAGGTGCGCGAGATCGTCTCCGACCTCACCGAGTTGTCCAAGGCAGAACTCGCCGCCGACGAAACGGATGCCGAGTCCGCCGAGGCGGACTATGCCGAGCTGGTGGAATATGTCCGCGTCGGCGCGCAGATGGTCTTTCTCGAACTGCGGCCCAGGCGCGAAGGCCCGCAAACGCGGGAGACGCTGCATTGATCCCCGGCCAGTCCCATTTGAATCATGCCGACGACCCGTCCGAGCATGCCGCGCGCCGCGCCGCGCTGGCACGCGAGATCGGCGAGGCCGGCATCGCGGTGGTCGCGGCGACGCCCGAGCGCAACCGCAATAACGACGTCGATTATCCTTATCGGCCGAACAGCGACTTTCGCTATCTGACCGGCTTTCCCGAGCCGTCGGCGATCGCGGTGCTGGCGCCGGGGCGCGAACGGGGCGAATACGTGCTGTTCTGTCGCGAGCGCGATCCTGCGGCCGAGACCTGGACCGGCTACCGGGCCGGCACCGAGGGCGCGATGACGCACTTCGGCGCCGATCAGGCATTCCCGATCGACGAGTTCGATACCCGCATTGGCGAGATGCTGACCGGTCGCGAGCGGCTGTACATGACCCAGGGCATCCACGCGGCATTCGAACAGCGCCTGCTTGCGCGCCTGAACGATCTGCGCGCGCGGGCCCGGCACGTAGCGCCTCCGGAACACATCGTCTCGATTAACAGCGTCGTGCACGAAATGCGCCTGCGCAAGTCCGAAAGCGAGCTGGCGCTGATGCGTCAAGCCGCGGCCACGTCGGCGGCCGGACATTGTGCGGCCATGCGCGCCGCCGCCCCGGGCGTTTACGAATACCAGCTCGCGGCCACGCTGCACTACGTCTACGGCCTCGACGGCATGCAATGGGCCTATCCGACCATCGTCGGGGCCGGGGCCAACGCTTGTGTGCTGCATTACGTGGAGAACGCGGCGGCACTCGCCGAGGGCGATCTGGTGCTGATCGATTCGGGTGCGGAATACCGCGGCTACGCCGGCGACATCACCCGGACCTTCCCGGCCAACGGCCGCTTCACCGCCGCCCAGCGCGAAATCTACGACATCGTGTTGGCCGCCAACGAAGCCGCCATCGCCGCCTGCCGGGCCGGCGCGAAGGCCAACGCGCCGCATCGAACGGCCCTCGACGTGCTGGTCGACGGTCTGCTCGAGCTGGGCTTGGTGGCCGGCGATCGCGAATCGGTGCTCGAGGACGAAAGCTACAAGACATTTTTCATGCACGGCACCAGCCACTGGCTGGGCATGGACGTGCACGATGTCGGGCGCTACAAGACGCACGGCGATTGGCGCGATCTCGAACCCGGTATGGTGCTCACGATCGAGCCCGGGCTGTATATTCCGCTGGGCACCGAGGGTGTGGACGAGCGCTACTGGGGCATCGGTGTGCGGATCGAGGACGATGTGGTGATCACCCACGACGAACCCGAAGTCATGACCGCGGCTGTACCCAAGGCCCCGGAAGCGCTCGAAGCATTGATGCGCGAGGGCGCGTGAGCACGGATTACCGCGTGAGCAAGAATTACGACATCGCCGTGGTCGGCGGGGGACTGGCCGGCGCCAGTCTGGCCTGCGCGTTGTCGGATACCGGGCTCTCTATCGCGCTGATCGAGGCCGTGGCCTTCGACGCACCGGCCGACGAGAACATGAAGGCGCGGACCACGGCTCTCGCATGGGGCACGCGCGCCATGTTCGACGAACTGGGGCTATGGTCGGCGATGGCCGAGGACGCCGCCGCCATCGAGCGGCTGCACGTGTCCCAGGCCGGGCATTTCGGCCGGGTGACGGTCGAGGCATCGGAATACGATCTGCCGGCGCTTGGCTATGTCGTGCCCAATCTGGTCATGATCGAGGTGCTGCGTGAGCGGTTGGCCGCGTTGGAGCACGTGGACACGATCGCGCCGGCGGCCTTCGAGTCGCTGGCCTATCGGGGCGAGGACGCGATCGAACTCACGCTGGCCGAAGGCGAGAGCAAGCGCACGCTGACCACGCGCCTGGTGATCGGCGCCGACGGCGCGCGTTCGCAAGTACGCGCCGCGCTCGGCATCGGCGCTGCGGTCGACGACTACGACCAATCGGCCATCATTACCAAGGCACGCACCGAGCGGCCGCTGGCCGGCTGCGCCTATGAGCGTTTTACTCCGGACGGCCCGCTGGCTTTGTTGCCGTTCATCCACGACACCGCCGCCGTGGTCTGGACCGTACCTACCGCCGAAGCCCGGCGGCTTCTGGCGCTGGCCGACGACGATTTCACCGCCGAACTGCAAGCCTGCTTCGGCGCCCGCCTCGGTCGGCTGGAACTGGCCGGGCCGCGCGGCGCCTACCCGCTGGCGCGCGTGCTCTGTGATCGCGCCTGGTCGCATCGCGCGGCCCTGATCGGTAACGCGGGGCACGCGCTGCACCCGGCCGCGGCGCAAGGCTTCAATCTCGCGATCCGCGACGCCCTGGGCCTGGCCGCGAGCCTGCGCGAGCATCAACAGCTCGCCGGCAACGCCTTCGATCCGGGCGATGCCGATCGCCTGGCCGCCTGGGCCGAGAGCCGGCGCCCGGATCAGCATCGCGTGGCGAATTTCACCGATCGCATTGTGCGGTTGTTCTCCAATCGGGTGCCCGGCCTCGGTCATGCGCGCGGCGCGGGGCTGTTCGGCCTGTCGCTGGCGCCGGGCGTGCGGGCCGGCATGGCGCGGCGCAGCATGGGGCTGGCGCTAATCGACGCCGCGCACCGGCGGCAGGTTCATCGATGAGCGCGCGGGCCCGTTACGATGTCGCCATCGTTGGCGGCGGCATGGTCGGCGCGGTGCTGGCCGTCGCCCTGTCCGAGGCGGATTTTCAGGTTGCGCTGATCGAGGCGAAACAGCCGGCGCCACTCGATCCGGCGGCCGGCTACGATCTGCGTCAGTCCGCGATCGCGCCGGGCCCGCGTCGCCTGCTCGACAACCTCGGCCTGTGGGCGCGCGTGCCGCAGCAGCGCATCTGCGCCTTTACCGGCATGAAAATCTGGGAAGCGGGCCACGACGCCGAATTGTTTCTCGAACATACCGCCGTCGGCTTGCCCGAGCTCGGGCATATCGTCGAGAACGCGCTGGTGGTGGACGCCGCCTGGCAGGCGTTCGAGCGCGTGGCTGTGTATTGTCCGGCGACGCTGGCCGATCTGAGGATAGACGAACACGCCGCCCGGCTGACGCTGGACGACGAACAGCAGATCACCGCCGCGCTGGTGGTCGGCGCCGAGGGCGCCAATTCACCGGTACGCGAAGCGGCCGGTATCGCCACCACCGGCTGGGGTTATGGCCAGCGCTGCACCGTGGGCACGGTGACGCCCGAGCGCCATCATCGGCATATCGCCTGGCAGCGTTTTACCGAGACCGGCCCGGTCGCTTTCCTGCCGCTGG
>NZ_DASSKM010000123.1:0-58918 GCF_035690525.1 Salinisphaera sp. | reverse complement strand
TGATACGCATATCGGATACCCGACGCTCATCCTGCGAAAACACAAAGCAGCACGGATGTATCACTTTGACCGTAAGGTCAAACTAAGTGAGTTTGACCGAATGGTCAATAAATCATAGAGCGTATGAAGCGACCTCGGTCGATTGGTTGAGAAATTACATAAGCTATTGATTAGTAATATTTATAATAAAAAATAAGCGAATTTCTTGTTCCGGTGTCCAATTAAACCGGACAAGCTTTTAGGTGAGACTTTTGTCTTATACTGGGTATTTGCGCATCCGATACTCCACCGTTTGCTCACGTAATTTCAGGAGCGAACTGACGGTATCGGCCCGGCAAGCACACGGCCTGAAATTCGGTAGGTAATTAAAGGTCCGCCGCGTGCTTCGGTACGGCTCACCCGGGGCGTGCGCGGGGGTCGCGTTGTCTTATGCGAACCCGCCGCCGGCGCCCAGCGGAGCGCGTCGAATCCCATTCCGGTCGACGACGAGCACCTCGGCCCGGTCGGGGCGCCAATCGGCCAGGACGTGACGCGCAATGCCGTCGTCGTGGTCCGCGGGGCGGTGGGTGTGCCCGTGGATGATGCGCGCGACATCGTATTCGGCCGCCATGGCCGCCACGGTGGTCCGATTCACATCCATGATGTACGCCGGTTTTGTCGTCTTGGCCGCCGCCGAGCGCCGCCGCGCGCGCCGGGCGACGACGCGGCGCAGCCATAGGGGCAGGGCGAGGCGCCGCTCGCGCCAGCGGGCGTCGGTGTATTTGGCGCGAAACAGCTGATGCGCCACATCATCGCTACAGAACACATCGCCGTGGGCGAGCAGGGTGGGGACGCCGTACAGCGTCAGCACCGTGGGATCGTCGATGATTCGCAGCCGGGATCGCGCCTCGAAGGTGGGGCCGACCGCGAAATCCCGATTGCCGCGCATGAAGTATATCGGCACGCCGGTATCGGCGAGCGCGCGAAAAGCGTCGAGCGTGGCCGCGTGGCGGGCGGTCGAGCCGTCATCGCCGATCCAGACATCGAACAGATCGCCCAGCACGTATAGCGCATCGGCGTCGCGCGCCGGGCCGGCGAGATAACCGGCGAGCCGGCGCGCGGCCGGTGCGTGGTCGTCGACCAGATGCAGATCGGCGATGAAATGGGTCGCGGACAACGACGACGCGAATCAGGCGATTTCAGCCGATTCGATCCGGACCGTTTCCTGCGGCACGTCCTGATGCATGCCGTGTGAGCCCGTCGAGACCTGGGCGATTTCATCGACCACTGCCATGCCCTCGACCACGCGGCCGAATACGGCGTAGCCGGGCCGCGCGCCCATATTGTTGAGGGCCTCGTTGTCTTCAAGATTGATGAAGAATTGCGAGGTGGCCGAATGCGGGTCCTGCGTGCGGGCCATCGACAGCGTGCCGCGTTCGTTGTCCAGGCCGTTGGTGGATTCGTTTTCGATCGGCGCGCGCGTCGACTTCTGATTGAAGCCCTCGTCGAAACCGCCGCCCTGGATCACGAAACCCGGAATCACGCGATGGAAGATCACGCCGTCGTAGAAGCCGTCGCGCACATAGGCCAGAAAATTTTCGGCCGTGATCGGCGCGTTGTGTTCGTCGACATCAATATGGATGTCGCCGAGATTGGTCTTGAAGATCACCATGACAAAGGCTCCGCGCAAAAACGGCTATTGTGCGCCAACCGGTCCGGCTTGCCTATGCCGGGATCCGCTCCGCCGGGGTGACGCGAGCCAGCGCCGCGTCGATGACCTCGAGCCCGGCGCCGGGCCGGCCGCCCTGTTCGGACAGCACACGCCGCCAGGCGCGGCCGCCCGGCTGGGCATGAAACAGGCCGAGCATATGCCGGGTGACGTTCTTCAGCGCGCCACCGGTAGCCAGATGGCGGCCGATGTAGTCGCGCATCGACTCGACCACTTCGAAGCGCGAGGGCGCGGGCGCGTCGTCGTCGAAAAAGCGCGCATCGATCCCGGCCATCGAATAGGGGTTGCGATAGGCCTCGCGGCCGATCATCACACCGTCGACGTGTTCGAGCTGTTCGGCAGCCGTGTCCAAATCCACGATGCCGCCGTTGATCGACATCGGGAGGTCCGGAAAATCCGCGGCCAGCCGATGGACACGCGCATAATCCAGCGGCGGCACCTCGCGGTTCTGTTTCGGGGAGAGCCCCGACAGCCAGGCCTTGCGGGCGTGCACGATCAGCCGATCCGCGCCCGCGGCGGCCACGCGCGCGGCGAAGTCGTAGAGAAATTCGTAGCTGTCCCGATGGTCGATGCCGATGCGCGTCTTGACCGTCACCGGGATCGAAACACGCGCCTTCATGGCGGCCACGCAGTCGGCGATACGCTGCGGCTCGCCCATCATGCAGGCGCCGAAGGCGCCGTTCTGGACCCGATCGGACGGGCAGCCGACATTGATATTCACCTCGTCGAAGCCGGCATTTTCGGCCAGTTCGGCGCAGCGCGCCATGGCGGCGGGCGCGCTGCCGCCGAGTTGCAGCGCCAGTGGATGTTCGTCGGCATGATGCGCCAGAAAGCGCGCCGTATCGCCGTGGATAAGCGCGGCCGTGGTCACCATCTCCGTATACAACAGCGCATGGCGCGTGATGCGGCGCATGAAATAGCGCTGGGCCGGAGTGGTCCAGTCCATCATGGGTGCCACACTGATCCGCGAAGCCCGCCCGTGCCGGTTAAGCGTTGTATTTTCGAGGCTGTCAGAGGTCAATGAAGGCAACTGTCTAGCGCGGTTTATCGTTATTTTACGTGCTTTTTGTTATGCCGTGGCGGCATTTTCACGTGGGCTCGATGACAGCGGCACAAACGCAGCCGGGTCGGCGCCAGTCAATCGATGCAGCGCTTCAGCTCGAGGTCAAGTAAGGTATCTTGCCGCCTTGCGGGGCGACTAGTGATAGATTTCGTCTCTTCGTTTATAGCCTGTCTCGGCCGTGTTGGCCCGGGGTTTGGCTTCACACTGGCGAATAATGATGCATTCGGCAATAGAGCGGGATTATCGGGGCTCCAAGTGCCTATATATTTTCTTTGGCGGCATCAGCAACGGTGTGGAAATACCGCCGTTTGAATTTTATAACGCGGCTCGGATTCTGGATGCGGATAAAATATTCGTTCGCGATCTTAAGCAGGCCTGGTATCAAGCGGGTCTGCAGAATCAAACAAGCAACATTCCCGAAACGACCGCGTTATTAAAGCGAGAAATCCAGGAAGTTAATCCCGACCAGGTCATGTGCGTGGGCGGGTCGATGGGAGGTTTTGCGTCGATGCTGTTCGCGCCGCTCATCGGTGCCACTAAAGCCGTCGTTTTTTCGCCCCAGACATTTATATCGCCCTGGTCACGCATCCGATACCGGGATGGACGCTGGAAAAAAGAGATTCTTCGAATGTATCGTCGTTCTTTTTTCCTGCCGAAAATCTGGGATATAAAATCCCATCTCCAGCGCCACCCGGCTGCTGTGGACGTTTATTACGCCAAGAACCATCATCTTGATCACCTGCACGTCATACGCCTGGCTGCCTTGCCCTCGGTAACTTTGCATGCGATGCCGGGCAGTGGCCATAACGTAGTACGGAAATTACGAGACGACAACGTACTAAAAGACGCTTTGCGGCCGCCTATGTAGGGCTCTGGGCTCTGATCGGCCAGGTTTTCGCATTAAAGTTTCGCTCTCGCTTCGGATGCCATGTATTCGCTGATTCGCCCCGCGCTTTTTCGGCTGGAGCCTGAACGCGCCCATGCACTGACTCTCGACTGGCTGTCGCGGATGGCCCCGGCCGCGAACAGGCTCTACGGCGCGCGTATACCGTCGCTGCCAACCACCGTCATGGGGCTGACGCTGCCCAATCCGGTCGGCTTGGCCGCCGGACTGGACAAGGACGCGGCCCATATCGACGGGTTGGGCGCGCTCGGCTTCGGTTTCGTCGAGGTCGGCACGGTCACGCCCGAACCGCAGCCGGGTAACGACCGGCCGCGGCTGTTCCGCCTGCCCGAGCAGCGCGCGCTGCTCAATCGGTTCGGGTTCAACAATGCCGGCGCCGAGGCTTTGGCCGCGAACCTGGCGCGAGCGCGCTTCGGCGGTATCGTGGGCGTCAATATCGGCAAGAATAAAGCCACGCCCGCCGAGCGGGCGGTGGCCGACTATACGTCGGCGCTGGCCGCGGTCTACGACCGGGCCCACTACGTCACGCTCAATGTGTCGTCGCCCAACACGGCGGGGCTGCGCGACTGGCAGGGTGCGGATGCGCTCGATGGCTTGCTGACGGCCGTGGTCGCCGAGCGGAACCGATGGGCAGACATGCGCGGCCGCTATGTGCCGCTGGCGCTCAAGATCGCGCCGGATCTGGACGAGGCCGGCGTGGACGCGATCGTCGCCCGTCTGCGCCATCACCGGATCGACGGCGTGATCGCGACCAATACAACCACCGCGCGCGACGCTCTGCCGCCGGCCTGGCGCGAACAGGCCGGCGGCGTGAGCGGACGGCCGGTGCGCGCCGCCTCCAATCGGGTGATCGCCGCCCTCAAGGCGCGTCTGGGCGACGATATTCCCATCATCGGCGTGGGCGGCATCATGAGCGGCGCCGATGCCGCGGCCAAGATCGCGGCCGGCGCTTGCGCCGTCCAGCTCTACACGGGGCTGATCTATCGCGGCCCGGCGCTGGTGCGCGAGGCCGTCAGTGCGCTTCGCGCGCAGCGAGACAGCGCATTAGCTGCGTCGCAAAACGCTGACCGATGAATCGATGCACGCGGCCAGATGCCGAATTTTCGAGCCCCGGGGCCGCTTTCCTTGCCGTGGGCGAAGACGACGCGGGGTACGCCGCGGGTGTCGTTCATCGATGGACGCCGATTCGGGTGGCGGGCTACTATGCCATGCGGAAATGTAACGGTGCGCCGGGGCGCAAGGTCGACTTCTGAAGTTCGTTTCGTTCGCCAATCGGGTGGTTCTCACCCTCGCCGTATTGGCGAACCGGGTAGCGAGCCCGGCCGGAGCCGGCGTCCGCCTGCTGATCGGCACCGAGCCCGGCATCGGGGGCGCCGCGGCGCTCCACGACGGCCTGTCGCAGCGCTGATATGCAGCCGTTGCCCGATCCCTCGCCGATGCGCTGGCAGCCGCGCCGGTTCAAGTCGGCGGCGATCGTGGTCGCGGTCGGCCTGGGCTGGCTGGCGGCCGCGTGGCAGGCCAATTGGGCGGTGGCCGTGGTCGGCAGCGTGCCGGGCGTCGTATTGATTGCGACCGGCGCCGGCCAACTGTTTTGGGCCGGCGATCGTCAGCTCTGTTACCACATGGCGTTGGCCGGGCCGGTGAGCTCGCTGTTGGCGCTGATCCTGGGATATTGGCTCGGCTGGATCGCGTGCATCACGCTGATCGTCGGTGGAGCGGCGGCGTTCATCGTCGCCGGCTGGGCGCTGCGCATCCAGCATCCGGTGCCCGCCGATGTCTCGCCGCCGACCGCGCAATTGAAAGTGCTGGCCAAGATAGCCGCCGACGCCGCGCTGTTGGGTTTTTTCGTCAACTGTGCGCGGGTGCCGCATGGGGCGGCGGTGGAAACCGATATCGCCGAACTCGAGGCGATCGGCGCGACGGCCGACGAGCGCGATTGGCTGGCGTGCCCGGAGCGGCTGCATGGGCCTGTCGGGCCGTTCGAGGCGCCGCGCATCGAGCGCGCGCGTACGCTCGGCATCGACTACGAATGGCTGACCGCGGCTTCGCGCTATACCCCCGATCCGGCGCTGCCGGGCATCGAGCGCTGGCAGGCGCATGCGCGCAACCGCACCATGGCCGCGCGCGTGTTGCGCCACGGCAACGGCGCGGGCCGGCCGTGGCTGTTGTGCATTCACGGCTATCGCATGGGCGTCGCCGGGCTGGATTTTCAGTTGTTCGACGTGGGCCGGCTGCATGCGCGGCGCGGTTTGAACCTGATGATGCCGATTCTGCCGCTGCACGGCGTCCGCCGGGCCACGCCGCTAACCGGCGGATTGTTCCTGGACGGCCCGTTTGCCGACCTGATGCATGCCCAGGCGCAATCGCTGGTCGATCTGCGCGGCTGCATCGCTTGGATCCGCGCAATCGATCCGGATGCGCGCATCGGCGTGCTCGGTTACAGCCTCGGCGGCTATCATGCCGCACTGCTGGCAGCGCACGAACCCGATCTGGCCTGTGTGATCGCCGGCATCCCGATGACCGACATCCCAGCCACGCTGTGGCAGCATCTGCCGACCGCGCACGCGCGCTATTTGGAAGCGCGCGGACTGAGCGCCGCCGCCGTGGGCACGCGTCTGGCGCCGGTTTCGCCGTTGGTGGCGAAACCGCGGGTGGCGCGCGAGCGGCGCTTCATCTTCGCCGCCACGGCGGATCAGCTTATCGCGCCCGAACAACCGCTGGCGCTATGGCGCCACTGGGATGAACCGGCCCTGCAGTGGTACCACGGGTCGCATCTTTCGGTGCGCCATGAAGTCGATGTCGACCCGTTCATCAACCGCGCGTTAGCCGATACCGGAATGCACGGGTAACGGCGGCTAAACGAGCCGCGGTTGTGGCCGGGGCTCGCACCGGCCAGAATTGCCGGAATTGTCGGAATCTAATCATGGTCGAACCCCAAGGATAGGAGCTGCGGTGAGCAATGTCGTTCTGACGGCCTCCGGGCTGTACACGCCGGACGAGGCGATTTCCAACGATGAACTCGTGGCGTCTTTCAATGCCTATGTGGATATTTACAACCAGGCGCACGCCGACGATATCGCGGCCGGGCGCGTGGCGCCCCTGTCGCACTCGAACAGCGACTTCATCACCAAGGCATCGGGCATCGAAAGCCGCTACGTGGTCGACAAGGCGGGCATTCTCGACCCCGAGATCATGCACCCGCGTATTCGCACGCGGTCCAACGACGAGCCGTCGATTCAATGCGAGATGGCGCTGGCCGCGATCCGGCCCTGCCTCGAAGCGGCGGGCCGCGCGCCCGAAGACATCGACGCGATCCTGGTGGCCTGTTCCAATCTGCCGCGGCCGTATCCGGCGCTGGCGGTGGAAGTACAGGAGTTTCTCGGCGGCGGCCGTTACGGTTTCGATCTGAATGTAGCCTGCGCCTCGGCGTCGTTCGGTATCCAGACCGCGGCCGATATGATCAATTCGGGCAGCGCGCGGCGGGTGCTGATGGTCAATCCCGAAATTTGCTCGGCGCACCTGAATTTTCGCGATCGCGACAGCCATTTCATCTTCGGCGATGTGGCGACCGCGGCGCTGATCGAGCACGTCGACGATGCGCCGGCCGATCGCGGTTTCGAGGTGCTCGGCACCCGATTATCGACCCGATTTTCCAACAACATCCGCAACAACTTCGGTTTTCTCAACCGGTCCGAGACCGAGCCGCGCCCGCCGGCCGACCGGCTGTTCGTCCAGAACGGACGGCGCGTGTTCAAGGAAGTGGGGCCGATGGTCGCCGAGATGATCGTCAACCATGTCGGCGAACACGATCTGGATGCCGGCGACATCAAGCGGCTGTGGCTGCACCAGGCCAACATCAATATGAACACGCTGATCGCCAAGCGCGTATTCGGGCGCGCGCCGGAAAACGGCGAGATGCCATCGGTGCTGGCCGAGTACGGCAACACCAGTTCGGCGTCGCCGATGATCGTGTTCCACAAGTTCTCGGACGACCTCGCGGCCGGCGATGTCGGCGTCCTCTGCGGCTTTGGCGCCGGCTATTCGGCTGGTAGCGTCATCCTGCGGCGCCGCTGAAAAATAAGAATTTATCCGCAGATCAACGCAGATAGACGCAGATTTAATACAGATAAGACGAAGCTCTTTTTTATCTGCGTGAATCTGCGTCCATCGGTGGATAGTTTTCGTCTGAAGATAAGAATTTGTCCGCAGATCAACGCAGATAGACGCAGATTTAATATAGATAAGACGAAGCTCTTTTTTATCTGTGTGAGTCTGCGTTCATCTGCGGATAGCTTTCGTCTGTATTTAGCCTTCTTTGGAGTCAATCCATGACCGGCAACTCTCAGCGCAAGTATCGCGCCGACTATCGGCCGCCGATCTATCTCATCGATACCGTGGATCTGGATTTTGATATCCGCGATGGCGTGATCCGGGTCACCGCCCGCCATTCGGTGCGCCGCAACCCGCAGGTAATCGGCGAGGGAGATCGCTGGTGGCTCGACGGCCGCGAGCTTCGCTTGCTGAGCATCGCCGTCGACGATGAACCCGTGGCCGACGCAGCCCTGGAAATCACTGCGACCGGCCTGTGGCTGGACGGTCTGCCGGATCGTTTCACGCTCACGGTCGTCACCGAGATCGATCCCGAGCGCAATCTGTCGCTGGAAGGGCTGTATCGCTCGGGCACGATTCTGTGCACGCAGTGCGAGGCGACCGGTTTCTCGCGCATCACCTATTTTCCCGATCGGCCGGACGTGATGTCGCGCTACACCACGCGCGTGGAGGCCGACGCCGCGCGCTATCCGGTGCTGCTGTCCAACGGCAACTGCATCGAATCGGGCGAGGCGGACCACGGGCGCCATTACGCCGTATACGACGACCCGTTCGCCAAGCCCTGCTATTTGTTCGCGCTGGTCGCCGGGGATCTCGGCGTGATCCGCGATACCTTCACCACTGCCTCGGGCCGCGCGGTGGCGCTGCGCGTGTATACCAAACACGGCAACGAGGATCAGTGCCATCACGCCATGGCTTCGCTCAAGGACGCGATGGCCTGGGACGAAGCTACCTACGGTCTGGAATACGACCTCGATTCCTTCGTGATCGTGGCCGTGGGCAGCTTCAACATGGGCGCGATGGAGAACAAAAGCCTCAACATCTTCAACACCGCCTGCATCTTCGCCCACCAAAACACCGCGACCGACGGCGATTTCGCCCGCGTGCGCGATGTGGTCGCCCACGAGTACTTTCATAACTACACCGGCAACCGCGTCACCTGCCGGGACTGGTTCCAGCTCTCGCTCAAGGAAGGATTGACGGTCTATCGCGAGCACCAGTTTGCCATCGACCACGGCTCGCCCGGCGTCACCCGCATCGAGCAGGTGCGCATGATCCGGGATGTTCAGTTCCCCGAGGACGCCGGCCCCAGAGCCCATCCGGTACGGCCCGAATCGTATGTGGAGATGAACAACTTCTACACCATCACGGTGTACGAGAAGGGCGCCGAGCTGATCCGCATGATGGCCCGGATGGCCGGCCGCGACGCCTTTACCACGGCGGTCAAGCACTATCTGGACAAGCACGACGGTCAGGCCGTGACGATCGATGATTTCGTGGCCGCCGTCGAAGAGTCGACTGGGCTGGATTTGGCCCAGTTCCGCCACTGGTACGGCTTTGCCGGCACGCCGCGCCTGCGTGTCGTATCGCGCTACGACGACGGTCGTCTGACGCTGGAAATGGCCCAGGCCACGCCGGCTACGCCGGGCCAGAAGAGCAAGCCGAACTTCGATATACCCGTGTCGGTCGCGCTGTTCGACGATGCCGGGCGCGTCGTCCGCGAACCCGAAATCGTGCGGCTCGACAAACAGCGCGACACCTTCGTGTTCGAGGCTCTCGACCAAGCGCCCACGGTATCGGTACTGCGCGGTCTGACCGCGCCGGTGCGACTGGAGTTCGACCAGAACGAAGCCGCGCTCGTGCGCTTGATGGCGCACGATTCGGACCCGGTGTCGCGCTGGGACGCCGCCCAGAGCCTGTACATGGCCACGCTCAAGGTCGCGGTGAGCGCCCACCGGAATGCCGGACCCATGCCCGAGCTGGGCGCCGGCGTGATCGAGGCGATCGCCACGCTTGTGGCCGATCCGCCCGAAGACCGAGCGCTGCTGGCGGAAATGCTGAGCCTACCGAGCGCGACTCAGATCGGCGAGGCGTTCGAGGCGATCGACGTGGCCGCGGTCGAGGCCGGGCGGCGCCACGTCAAGCGCCGGATCGCGGTGCGGTTCGAGACCGAGCTATGGGCGCTCGTCGATGCCCACGCGCCGCGCGGTGACTATGTCTTCGACCGGGACGCGGCGGGGCGCCGGCGGGTATTCGCCACCGCGCTGGATTATCTGGCCGGCCTGAATACGCCGGCAATTCGCGAGCGCGCGCGTGAGGTATTCGAGCGCGCCGACAACATGACCGACCGCATGGCCGCGCTTAACGCGTTGCAGGACCTGCCGGGCGAGGATCGCGATGCCGTACGCGCCGCGTTCGCGCACCGCTTCGCCGATTATCCGTTGGTGATGGACAAGTGGCTGCGGCTGACCGCGGCCACCGAGGACGGCGACGCCGTGGCCCGGGTGCGTGATTTGCTGGGCGACGCCCGCTTCGATTTCACCAACCCGAACCGCGTGCGCGCGTTGATCGGAGGGTTCGTGCGCGGCAACCCGTTGGCTTTCCATCGCGAGGACGGCGCCGGCTATCGGTTGGTGGCCGACGAGATTCTGCGGCTCGATTCGCTCAATCCCCAGCTTGCGGCGGCGCTGGCCGGTCTACTGGCGCCGTGGCGCCGCTACGCCGAACCCTATGCGTCGGGCATGCGCGACGCATTGGCCCGAATCGGCGCGGCAGAATTGTCGGACAATACCCGCGAAATCGTCGAGGCGGGCTTGGGCGAGGCGGCGTGAGCCCAGGCGGGCGCGCTCTGTGTCACACGGGTGTCATATTGCGTTCATAACATCGACACAAGCCCGATGTGATCGTTCGCCATGGCAAGCAAGCACATACTCGTCGTCGAGGACGAAGCCCCCATTCGCGACATGATCCGGTTCGCGCTCGAGCGCACCGATTTCTCGGTGGCCGAGGCGCCCGACGCCCAGGCGGCCCGGCTCGCGATCGCCGAGCGACGGCCCGATCTGGTGCTGTTGGACTGGATGTTGCCGGGGGTGTCGGGCGTGGAACTGGCGCGGGAATGGCGTCGCGACGAACTGACCGCGAATCTGCCGATCATTCTGGTCACCGCGCGGGTCGACGAGAACGATCGTGTGCGGGGGCTGAATCTCGGCGCCGACGACTACGTGACCAAGCCGTTCTCGTCCTCGGAACTGATTGCCCGCGTACGCGCGGTGCTGCGCCGCAGTCTGCCGGGCGGCGAGGATGAAACGCTCGAGCTCGACGGCCTCATTCTCGACGCCGCGAGCCAGCGCGTCACGGTCGGCGATACCTCGGTCAAGCTGGGGCCGACCGAATATCGTCTGCTGCGTTTTTTCATGAGCAATCCGGAGCGGGTCTACAGCCGCGAGCAGATGCTCGATCGCGTCTGGGGTCAGAATGTCTATGTCGAAGAGCGCACGGTGGATGTGCATATCCGCCGGCTGCGCAAGGCGCTCGCGCCGCACGGTTTCGACGGTTTCATCCAGACGGTGCGCGGCAGCGGCTACCGGTTTTCCCTTAAACCGGTGTAGCCTGCCGGCATGAATGCGCCGGCCAACGACATGCGCCGTGTCTGGTGGATGGCCGGAATGCGATTGGCCGCTTGGTTGGCGTTTGCCGCGTTGATCGGGCTGTTGTTCCACCGTGTCACGCTTGCGCTGCTGGTTGCGCTGGCGATCTATACGGCGGGTCATCTGTTTTTCGCCTATCAGTTGCATCGCTGGCTGACCCAGGCACGGGTCGAGCCGCGCGACGGGTTCGGCGTCTGGCGGGAGATCTATACCGAGCTGTTCCGGCTCAAGCAGCGCAACCGCCGCCGAAAGAAACGGCTCAAGAGCATCGTCGGCGAATTTCAGGCCTCGACCGCGGCGCTGCCCGACGGCGCGGTGGTCATCGACGGCCGCGGCCGTATCGTCTGGTTCAATAATGCAGCGGCCGCGCTGCTCGCGCTACGGGCCGGGCAGGACAACGGCCAGCGGATCGTCAATCTGGTACGCCACCCGCGGTTCGCCGCATTTCTCACCGGGGCCGATCAAACGGGCGCGCCGCTGGAGGTGCCGTCGCCGGTCAACGATGCCGATACGCTGTCGCTGCGCATCGTGCCCTACGGCGACGGCCAACGGCTGCTCGTCGCACGCGACATCAGCGAGCAAAAACGCCTCGAATCCACGCGCCGCGATTTCGCCGCCAACGCCTCGCACGAACTGCGCACGCCGCTGACGGTGCTACGCGGCTATTTGGAGATGATGAAGGAAGAGGCGGTCGATGCCGGTGAGCTGGCGGCTTGGCGGGTGCCGATTCGCGAGATGGACGCGCAGTCCGCGCGCATGGGGCGCATCATCGACAGCCTGCTGCGCCTGGCGCGGCTGGAAAGCGAGGGGCTGGCGCAGGCGCAGGAGGTCATCGACGTGCCGGCCATGATCCGGCGGCTGGCCGAGGATTTTCGCAGGGCCGACGAAGGCCGGCACGAGATCGAGATCGATGTCGAGAACGGGCTGTCGCTGTTCGGGCGCCCGGCCGAAATCGAAAGCGTGATCTCCAACCTCGTGGCCAATGCGCTGCGCTACACGCCGGCCGGCGGCCATGTGACCGTACGCTGGCACGGGCGCAATGGTGCGCCCCGGCTCGCGGTCAGCGACGACGGGCCCGGCATCGCGGCCGAGCATCTGCCGCGATTGACCGAGCGCTTCTACCGGATCGATCCGGGGCGCGGGGCCTCCGACGGCGGCACCGGTCTCGGGCTCGCCATCGTCAAACACGGCCTCGAACATCACGAGGCCGAACTCGTGATCGACAGCACGCCGGGCGTGGGCTCGACCTTTGCCGCTGTTTTCCCTCGTCAGCGTGTCGTGGCCGACAGCGCGGCGTAAACACTGCCCGGGCCAGGCATAAATGGTCCAGCTCCCTAACGGTTCGGCCGGCTGATCCAAAGCCGGGTTCAATCGCTGTCCCCGGCCGTATTGCACGCCGCGCTTTGGCTGCGACCGATATCCAGTGTCACAAAACGTTCACCTTTCGGTCATCGAACTGACACGGCGTGCGAATAACTTGCGTGTTGAGCCACGGCTCCAGGGCCTGGCGCCGAATCTCAACTAGCAGGGAGTTCAATATGAGGAATCCGCTCGCCGATGCTGTGTCGGCGCCGACCCCGCGCGCGCGCGCCGGCCAGTTCGGCGTTGCCGTCGGATCAACGCTCGTCGCCGCATCGTTGCTAATCGCGGCCCCGGCCTCCGCCCAAAGCACGACTATGAAACTGATTCAGATGATGCACGCCAACGGCAGCATCACCGATACGCAGTTCAACCAACTCAAGGCCGCTGCCGCCGAGGAGGGGCGCAATCGGATGTCGTCGATGGCGGATACCAACGCCGGCACGGATACATCGATCCCGACGACACTGGACAATGATGCCAATACCGCCGATTTTCGTCAGAGCGTCGAGGATCGTTTCGATGAGCTATCCTGGCTCGACAAGATCAAGTTCACCGGCGATCTGCGCCTGCGCTACGAATACAACGACAACAGCACGCGCCAAAACGCCGCCGGGCACAATATCGCCCGCAATCGCGGACGACTGCGTTACCGGCTGGGCATCATCGCCGCTCCGATCGCCAATCTGGAAGTCGGCGCCGGGATTGCCAGCGGTGGCGACGATCCGCGTTCCACCAATCAAACCTTCGGCGACGACTTTAGCTCCAAGCCGATCCGGCTCGATTACGCCTACGCGGCCTATAAATTCAACGACTACATCGAAGGCATTGGCGGCAAGTTCAAGTTCGGCGACTATCTTTGGATGCCGACCGATCTGATCTGGGACGGCGACATCAATCCCGAGGGCGCGTCGGTTCATTTACATAGCGACACGGCCGTCGGCACGACGTTTCTAAACAGCGGCGTCTGGGTGCTTCAGGAATTTTCCGGCAATTCGAGCGATCCTTACCTGTACTACGTACAGGGCGGCCAGCATTTCGAAAGCGACAACTTGTTCGCATCGCTGGCCGGCACCTACTATGGCTACGAGAACACGGCCCAGCCGGGCACCTTCAATCCGGACTACAGCGCCGGCACCAACACCACGACCCAGTTCTCCGTGATCGACGTGAACGGCCAGATCGGTACCCGCTTCGGCGCCGGCGGCAAGGCCTCGCTGATCGGGGAATACGTCAAGAACATACATAGCGGCGTCGGCGCCGACACCGGCTATGCCTTGGGCGCCAAGGTCGGGTGGAATAAGTGGGCGATGAAGTATCTCTACGGCGATCTGGATGCCAACGCGGTACCGGACACGTTCCCCGACTCCGATCGCCTGGGCGGCGCAACGGCCATGAAAGGGCACGAAGTCGCGCTGAGCTATGCGCTCAACGATGCCGTCGAACTCGGGCTGGATTACTACAACAGTCAGAGCAAGCGCACGACCGAGGACGAGCAGTTGCTCCAGGCCGATGTCGTCTTCAGCTTCTAAAAAGCGCCGTCGCGGTCTCGAGCGGATCCGGCCGTGTCGGTGTCGGCCAGGCCTGGACGTCCGGTCGTGCCTAACCGGCCATGCTCCGCACCGGATGTGCAATGACGGCGTGTAGAGGCAGCCGTGGTCGCTCCAGGCACAGCCTCGGGCCGGCGATGGCCGTTTTCGTCGCTGGCGCGCACGGATGATGGGGTGGTCGCCGGGCTCGGCTTCACAGCCGGAGGCCCAGCGCACCCAGGCCGCTGCTATATTGGGTTGTTCGGGCGTAGTCGTTTGTTAGTCGGTTGCCGTCGTCAATTCGATCTGTATGGTTACGTGCTCGCCCGGGAACGAACCGCGGACCACGGTTACGGGGTCGGGACGGCACGGTTTCCTGGAGACGGCATGACCCTGAGCGTTTTCCAATTGATCGGCATATTGATGACGCTGACCGCGCTTTTTGCGTGGTGCAATCAGCGCTTCATCGGGCTGCCGTCGGCCATCGGTGTCATGCTTTTGGCCCTTGCGGTCTCGCTGGCCATGCAGACAGCCTCGTGGTTGGGGGTGGCCGATATGACCCGGGCCGGGAAACTGGTCGGCGAGATCAATTTCAACCATGCGCTACTCGATGCCATGCTGGGCGGTCTGCTTTTTGCCGGTTCGATGCAGATCAATCTGCGCGATCTCAAACGAGAGGCGGTCGTGGTGGTCCTGCTGACGACCATCGCGCTGACGGCCTCGACACTCTTGATCGGGGCCGTGATCTGGGGCGTGTTCATCTGGCTGGGTATCGGCGTAGAGCCGATCTACTGCTTTATCTTCGGCGCGCTCATTTCACCGACCGATCCGGTGGCAGTGCTGGCTATTCTGCGCCAGGCGGGTGTTCCCAAAACACTGGAAACTCAGTTTACCGGGGAGTCGCTTTTCAACGATGCAATCGCGATCGTGATGTTTACCTTGCTCATCCAGATTGCCAGTGGCACCGGCGGCGCCGCGCTCGAGCCGGGCCATGTGGCTCGGCTATTCGCTGAAGAAGCCGTGGGCGGTATCGCGTTTGGAATATTGATTGGCGGTATCGCCTTCATACTGCTCCGCGGTATCAACGAGTATAAAGTCGAAGTCATCGTCACTCTGGCGCTGGTTACCGGAGGCTATGCCGCCGCCGAGGCTCTGCACATATCGGGGCCGCTGACGGTGGTTTCCGCCGGTCTGCTGGTCGGCAACCCGGGGCGGGGGCTGGCCATGTCGTCGCATACGCGAGAGCACGTCGACACTTTCTGGGAATTGATCGACGAGATCCTCAACGCCGTGCTGTTCGTGCTGATCGGACTGGAAGTGCTGCAAGTGCCCTTTTCCAGCGGCGCTATCATCGCCGGGCTGATCTCGATCCCGATCATTCTTGGCTCGCGGGCGCTGTCGGTGGCGGTACCGATCGGATTGCTTCGGCTGCGACGTACGATGGCTCCGCATACGATCAAGATTCTGACCTGGGGCGGTCTGCGTGGCGGTATCTCGGTCGCGTTGGCATTGTCGCTGCCCGCTGGTGACGCCCGCAATATCATCGTCGGCATGACCTATATCGTGGTCGTTTTTTCGATCGGCGTTCAGGGGCTGACGATCGGGCGCGTCGCACGGCTGTCTGCATAGACACCGGCCGGGCGCCGAGCACCAAGTAATGCGGAGATCGGGCCGGATTGAATCCGACGTCCGGGTCCGACAACTGGATACGACTGCTCGTCGGCCGCGTACGATCCGAAATCCGGATCGCCTGGATCGCTCTTGTGCTCGTCGCGGCCATCGGCCGCGAAGCACTTGAAAATCAAGGATGGACATATGCCGGCCTTGATTTTCGGGGGCGTTGAAAACAGCTGACATTTCAGCTGTTTTGGTGCCGGGTTAATAGCTCGCATCGACAGGCCGCGAGTGCAGAGATTATCGTGACTGAATCGGCTGGCCCATGATCACCCAGCTCTTACCGTCTATCTTTGACCGATTTTTTTGTAAAGCGAACAGGCCATGCACATTATCGTGGTAGGTGCCGAACAAGTCGGTGAGTATCTGGTCCGGCTGGCACTCGAGGTCAGGCATGACGTGGTGTTGATCGAGTCCAACGAAGAGCGGGCCGAGCACTGCGCTCAGACGTACGACGCCCAGGTGTTGCATGCCACCATCGGCGAGGAGGATATTCTCGACGAGGCCGGTGCCAGCCAGGCGGACGCGCTGGTCGCGACCACCGCAGATGATTCGATCAACCTCATGGCCATGGTGCTCGGCCAGGAATACGAGATTCCGCGTTTGATCAGCACGGTTAATTCGAATCATCGCAAGCCTCTGTTTGACCGATTGGGTGTCAGTACGCTGGTCGATCCGGAGATTCTGGCGGCGCGTCATCTGCTCGATCTGGTCGTGCATCCGGGCGGCGAGACCGTGACTTCGTTAAGCGGTCACGGCGTCATCTATGAGATCGAACTCGACGCCGGGTCCATCCTGGCGGATCGTACCCTGGGCGAGATCGATGACGATCGGGCCTTGCCGGAAAACAGTTGCATCGTGCTCATCGAACGCGACGATCAACAATTGTTTCCGCGTGAAGACAAGCAGCTCAGGGGCGGCGACAACCTGCTCGTATTCAGCGCCACGCCGTTGAGCCAGGACGATCTGACCTTGTTTGCGGATCAAGACGAATAACGCGGTGCGCAACCAACAATCCGTTCTGCTCCAGCCTGTCTGTCGGGGTGTGGGTCTGCTACTCCACGTGCCGGCGCTCATGGCGCTTTTTTCGATGCCGGTTTGCGTTGTTTTCGACGAATATTCAGGCATGCAAGCGTTCGCCTGGACAGCGGCGGCCGGTTTCGTACTCGGCCAGGGTTTGTACTGGCCGGCGCGCGGCCATACGCCTACCCAGGCTCGCCACGCCATGTTGATCGCAGCTCTCGCATGGCTGGCGGTATCGGCCGTCGGTACTCTGCCGTTTATCATCGGCCGCGGTATCCCGGTGATCAACGCAATGTTCGAATCCTTATCGGGATTTACCGGCACGGGCATGAGCGTGCTTCGCGCCGACCGACTGCCGCATTATCTGCAGTGGTGGCGTAGTCTGTCGCAATGGATCGGCGGCGTGGGCGTGATCGTGCTGTTGTTGTCGATACTGCCGCCCCGACACAGCGCACTGGAGCTCTATTACTCCGAAAGCAGAGAGCAGAAGTTGCTGCCGTCGGTCCGCTCGACGGCACGGGCGATCTGGTCGATCTATGTCGTTTACACCGGCCTTGGCATCGGCTTGCTCTGGCTCGGCCAGGTCCCGATCTGGCGCGCGATCAATCAGGGAATGACGGCCATCGCTACTGGCGGCTTCGCCATCACCGGCGACAGTTTGATGTCGTCGACGCCGTTGGCAAAACTCCTTTACTTACCGATCATGATCGCCGGCGCGATCGGTTTCTATGCCCACTATCACGCCGTTCGCGAACGCCGGCCGATACAAGGCTGGTTCGGCAGCTCGGAACAGAAACTGTTCTGGTTCATACTGGTGCTGGGTGCTCTCGCGCTGGCGGCCAACAACTTCATCCTGTACCGGACCAGCTGGCTCGACAGCGTTCTGCAGTGGGTTTCGGCGGCTACGACCACCGGTTTTCAGAGCGCTTCGCTGGCGCACTGGCATCCGGGCGCGCTATTCATGATGTCGCTGGTCATGCTCGTTGGGGCGACTGCCGGCTCGACGGGCGGTGGACTCAAGATGCTGCGTCTTGTACTGCTTTATAAATCGATCGTATGGCGGCTGGCTGAAATCACACGCCGTCCGCATGAGATCGTCCGTCTGACTTTTGACGGCGAAGCGCTAGCCAAGGACGACGCAAACTCGCGCGTACAAGCCGCGACCACTCTAACCTACGGCTGGTTCCTCGTCAGCGCGACCGCGGTTCTGGTTATGACCTATTCGGTACCGGATACGACGCCGTTACAGATCACCATCTTCGATGTGTTCTCGGCGCAGTCGAACGTCGGGCTGACCGCCGGACTGGTCGGTCCCTCGCTGAGCATTCCGGGCAAACTCACGCTCATGGTCGTGATGTGGATGGGTCGCCTGGAAATCATCCCCATCATGGTGCTGATTGCGGTCGCCTTACAGCGGACCACGCGAAAACGAATCTGAGACCGCTCCGGGGTAGGGGAAGCGAATCAACCCGCCACCTTCGCGGCAAACGTCAATGCTGTCGGTCGTCCGCGTAGGGATGACCGATCGCGTGGGCGTCCGGGCGGTGGAAAATCAGCGTGATGATCACCGACGACGCGGCCAGCGCCGCCATCAGGAAGAACGCCTTGTCGAAGCTGCCCTGGCTGCCGACCACCCAGCCGGTGATCGCCGGCGCCAGAAAGCCGGCGATGGCGAAGCCGAAGTCCATGATGCCGAGCGCGGTGGCCGCGCGGTCCGGCGCGATATCGACGTTGACGGTGTAGTAGGCCGAATTCGCGCCCATCGATGCGGCCAGGGCCACCGTGATGAGGATCAGCGACAGCGTCAGGCTTGAGGAAAACGCCACCGGCACGATCGCGACCGCGGCGAGCGCCTGCGTGCCGGCGATCAGATAGCTGCGCGACGGGCGCAGTCGATGCGTGCGCTTGAGCAGCCGATCGGAAAAATGGCCCAGAACGTACAGTGCCACCGCGGCCGCGGCCCACGGCACCACCGAAAACCAGCCCACGGCCGAAACGCTCAGATGAAAGGCTTTTTCGAGATAGCCCGGCAGCCAGGTCATGAAAAAGAACAGGAAATAGCCGAACACGAAGAACGCCCAGTAATTGGCGAGCAGCGTCGGGTTGGTGGCCAGCCGGCGCCAGGAGGTCGATGTGGCGCCGTCGGCGCGCGCGGGCACGCGTTCGTTCGTATCGCGCTCGTCGTCCGGTTGGTCCGTCATGTCACCGCGCACGCGTATCTTTTCGAGCTCGGCCTTGTTGACACACGACGACTGCTCCGGCTGGTCGCGGAACAGGAACCACCACAGCGGCAGCCAGATGAAGCTGAGCAGCGCCAGGATATAGAACATGCCGCGCCAGCCCAGCCAGGTGATCAGGGTGGACACCACCGGCGCGCCGATCGCCAGCGCCACCGGCACCGCGGTCAACGACGAACCCATGGCCTGGCCGCGTTCTCGTGGTGAAAGCCAGCGGCTGATCGCCCCGGTCATGCCCGGAAACATGGGCCCCTCGGCCACGCCGAGTGCGGCGCGCGCCACCAGAGCGAGGGTAAAGCCTTGAACCAAGCCGGTGCCGCCGATCGAGATCACCCACAGCGCCACCGACACCGCCAGCACGATGCGCGCGCCGAATCGGTCGACCAGGAGGCCGCCCAGAAACGTGGTCAGCGCATAGCCAATGCCGAACGCGCCCAGTATCAGGCCGCGCTGCGAAGTGTCGATCCCGATCTCCTTGGCCATCGGGGCGATCGCGTAGGAAATGGCCGAACGATCGATATAGTTAATGACGATGATCGCGAATAGAAGGCCGACCACGACCCAGCGGTAATGGCTCGCCTGTTCCCGGTGTTGCGGGGACCGTGCTTCGTTCATGTAGCACTCTCGCAGTGATTGATCATGGACAAGATATCAGTGGGCGAGCAGGCCGTGGCCGTTCTCGCTATAGCACGGGCAATCTCGCTCGGGCATCGCTCCGCATCCGAGGCGTCCGCGGAACCGGGTCGGGCCAGCTTATGATGCGCGTTCGCTTTTTGCTCCTCGGTCAATATCTTGTTCGTGACGTTGCCCTTGATTTGCGCCGAAATATCGCCGCCGACGACCTTGTCCTTGCCGGCCATCAGGGCCTCGTAACCCTGGCGGGCGACCTCGGTGGGGTCGTTCTTGTCGCCGGCGCCGATCGCGGTATCGTCCATATCGCCGCGATGGAAGAAATTGGTCCGGGTCTGAGCGGGCAATAGAGCGGTTACGCCGACTCCATGTTCGGCCAATTCGTTGCGAATCGCCTCGGCGAACGACAGCCCGAATGCCTTGGTGCCGCCATAAACCGCTTCGAATGGGGTCGGGGTGGTGCCCGAGATCGAGGATACGATCAGGATTCGCCCGGCGCCGCGCTCGACCATGTCGGTCGCGACCCGCTTGGCCAGATGCACCGTGGATGTCACGTTCAGCGCGATCAGCCGCAGTTCGTCCTCGAGCCTCGTCCCGCCGACGAAATGCCCGCCCAGGCCGAGCCCGGCGTTCAACGCGATTGCGTCCACCGGGCGGCCGGCGTCGCGGATCGCGGCATAAAGCTGCTCCACGCCGTCGTATTCCGTCAGATCGGCCCGCGCGGTTGTGATCGTCGTGCCGTGCTCGGCCAGCTGTTTCGCCGCTTCATCAAGGCCGTCGCCGTGCGCGCTGATGAGCACATCGTGCCCGTTCAGCGCGAACTGGGCGGCCAATTCGTAGCCGATACCTTGGTTGCCGCCGGTCACGACGGCGAAAGGGCGTTGTTCTGTATTGGTCATGACTCGATCCTGGAGTCGAAAATTCATGGCCTTACTTTAGCGTGGCGGCGCCGGCTCTTGGGGCGGTTAGCGAACGTCGCGGGCATCATGGGGGCAATCATTCCGGCGCGGCAGTAACGGCCCGGCCGGCGGAGGGTTTCCTTAGGTGCCCTGCAGGCGACGTTCCGCGCCTTTGTCCGACTTTCGTGTCGTTGCGCCCGGCAGGCACTTGTCCGAAGGTTGAATACTCGCATCACCCGCGTATGAACGGAAAAACCAATAAAACGGCACGACCCGTTGCTGGGCCGGTGCATCAAGGAGGAACTCATGGCAAACCGGCATATTCTGCGCAGGGGCATGACTATCGGTCTGTCCGTGACCGCCATGGCAATCGGCAGCACGGCGATAGCCGCGCCCACGAAAGGAACGGTCAGCGTCCTCAATTGGTGGACTTCGGGCTCCGAGGCCAAGTCCATGAACATTCTGGAGCAGATGCTGGCGGATCAAGGCTACAAGATGGTCAACGACGCGGTATCCGGCGGCGGCGGCTCGAATGCCCGCACCGTGCTCAAATCGCGCATCCAGTCGGGCAATCTGCCGGGCGTGGCCCAGATCAAGGGCCCGCAGATCCAGCAGTGGTGCAACACCGGGCTCACCATGAACATCGATCCGGTGGCCGAGAAGGGCAACTGGAATCAGGTTCTGCCCGAAGCGGTGTCGAAATATATGAAGTGCGACGGGCACTATGTCGCGGTGCCGTTCAATATTCATCGCACCAACTGGCTGTGGATCAACAAGTCGGTGCTCGACAAGGCCGGCGCCCAAATGCCGACGGACTGGGACTCGTTGGTCGCCGCGCTTAAAAAAATCAAGCAGGCCGGAATAACCCCGATCGCCGGCGGCGGCAATACCTGGCAGGTCGCGACCGAACTCGACGCGATCGCCCTGGCGGCCGGCGGCCCCGATTTCTATCGCAAGGCCTTTGTCGATCTCGATCCGGATGCATTGTCGAGCGACGCCATGATCAAGTCGTTACAGCATCTGCGCACGATCCAGCAATACACGGATCCGAATGCGCAAGGCTTGTCCTGGAACCACGACACCGGCGAAGTGGTGCAGGGCGAGGCTGGTATGCAGATCATGGGCGATTGGGCCAAGGGCGAAATCACCAACGCCGATGCCACACCCGGTAAAGAAATCGCCTGTATCGCTTTCCCCGGGGCGTACACGGGATACAGCTATCAATCCGACAGCTTCGAAATGTTCGCGCATTCGAACTCCGACAAGAACGCCCAGTACGCGTTCGCGCGCACCGCGCTGTCGCCCGAGTTCCAGCGCAAGTTCAACAAGGCCAAGGGCTCGATTCCGGTGCGCCAGGATGTCTCCCTCGAGGGCTTCGACGCCTGCGCCCACAAAGCGAAAAAAGACTTCATCACCGCCAAGAAGAACGATGCCCTCGTGCCCACCTTCTCCCAGGACATGGCCGAAACAGGCGCGGTCAAGGGGGCGATCTTCGACGTGATCGCCAAGTTCTACAACAACAAAGACATGTCGGCCGAAGATGCCGCCAAGGAGATGGCGCACCGGGTTCAGCAAGCCCAGGCTATGTCGTAGGTATCACGGCGCCGCAAAGCCAATTGAAACTCACGTTGCCGGTCTGTTTCGTGAAGATAAATATACTGTACCGGAATTTCCGCAGGGTGACGGCTGTGCCTGGGTGCCGAACCGTTATCATCTTGTGACGGCCGATCGCTGAGCGCCACCCGAGCTTCCGCGAAACTCCCGCCGGTACATCGACGGCGTGGTGTTGAAGACCGTGCCGAAATGCTGGCGCATCGACAGAGTGGAGCCGAAGCCGGCGCGTTCGGCGACCCGCTCGATCGGTTGTGCCGTGGTTTCCAGCAGGCGCTGGGCCAGCGCCAATCGTTGCCCGAGCAGCCATTGTCCGACGCTGGTGCCGGTTTGCTTGCGAAAATGACGGGTGAAGCTGCGCCGGCTCATCAGCGTTTTTGCGGCCAGCGAGTCCAGACTGTGCGGCTGATCGAGGTGGCGCACCACCCAGTCCAGCGTCTGCGCCAGCGGCCCGTCGTCCGTTGTTGGCAATACCGGTTGCTCGATGAATTGCGCCTGGCTGCCTTGTCGATGCGGCGGCACCACCAGAGTACGGGCGATACGTGCGGCCACGTTCGCCCCGAGTTGCTTGCGCACTACGTGCAGGCAGCAGTCGATACCGGCGGCAGTGCCGGCCGACGTCAGCACGTCGCCCTCGTCCACATACAGTACGTCCGCATCGACCGAAACGCGCGGAAAGCGCTGCGCGAACGGTTCCGCCCAGCGCCAGTGCGTGGTGGCGCGACGGCCGTCGAGCAAACCGGCTTCGGCCAGCACGTAGGCGCCCAGGCACAAGCCCACGATCAACGCGCCGCGTGCGTGCGCCTGTTGCAGCGCCGCCAGCAGCGCTTTCGGCGCCGGTTCGTGCGGATCGCGCCATGACGGCACCACCACGATGTGCGCCTGCGCCAGGTCGTCGAGGCCGTAGTCCGTGCTGATGCTGAAACCGATCTGGCTGCGCAGTTCGCCGGGCTCGGCGGTGCATACGCGCACGTCGAACGGCGGCGGCTCGATGCCGGCCGGTTCGCCGAACACCGCACAGGGCACGGATAGATGGAACGGGCGGATATCGTCGAAGGCGGCAATGGCCACGGATGTTGCACGCATGACATGAGGGTTTGGCGATTTGGCCCGATTATAACTAAATATGGCATACAGGCCACTATTGGCGATGCCGCAGGTGGCGGATGATGACGACTCCCGGGACACAGTGTCCTCAACATCAAGGAGATGTCGTCATGACTCAGCCCAACAACAGCCAACAGCCGAAACGGGCCCTCGTCGTCATCGACGTGCAGAACGAGTACGTTACCGGCGGTCTGCAAATCGAATATCCGCCGGTCGATGACTCGCTGCGCCACATCGGCAAGGCCATGGACGCCGCTCGCGATGCCGGTATTCCGGTGGTCGTGGTACAGCAGATGTCGCCGCAGGCGGCGCCGCTGTTTGCCGAAGGCTCGGATGGCTGGCGGTTGCATGATGTGGTGGCCAGCCGCCCGCGGGACCACTTCGTGCAGAAGAAACTGGCCAGCGCGTTTGCCGGCACCGACCTGGGCCACTGGCTGCGGCAGCAGCGCGTCGATACGCTCGCCGTGGTCGGTTACATGAGCCACAATTGCGACGACACCACAATCAAGCACGCAGTCGATGCGGGCCTCGACGTGGAATTCCTCAGCGACGCCTCGGGCAGCGTGCCGTACGCCAACCGTGCGGGTGCGGCCACGGCCGAGGAAATCCACCGTGTGTTCGCCGTGGTTCAGCAGTCGAACTTCGCCGCCGTGCTGAGCACCGACGAGTGGCTACAATGCGTGGCCGAGGGCAGCCGCCCGGAACGCGACAACATCCACGCCACGCATCAGCGGGCGCTGGCGGCGATGAAACACGCGGCGGCCTGAGCGGCGACGGACTTCGCCCGTACCCGTTCGGGGGCGCCCTTTCGCTGGCGAAATATCCTTTTAACGGCGCGAGGCTGGATCCCGCCTCGCGCCGTCGAATGGCCGAAACCGCAGAACTTGCCGGCAACGAACCCGATCAAGTTTATGAAGCCATTCCGTCCAGTTGGAGCAATGCGTCTTCAGGCAGCGTCAGTGTGGCAACAGCGATGTTCTCGCGCAGATGCGTCACGGACGAGGTGCCGGGAATCAACAGGATGTTCGGCGAGCGTTGCAGCAGCCACGCCAGCGCCACCTGCATCGGCGTGGCGTCGAGTCGTTTGGCCACCTCGTCCAGCGTGGACG
Source organism: Salinisphaera sp. (assembly GCF_035690525.1). Classification (GTDB taxonomy): domain Bacteria; phylum Pseudomonadota; class Gammaproteobacteria; order Nevskiales; family Salinisphaeraceae; genus Salinisphaera. Next base: position 34,308 of record NZ_DASSKM010000123.1, on the reverse strand, counting down.
ATTGCAACGGGTTGAACCCGCCCAGCGGAAAGAACGGCACGTAGGCGACGCCGTCACGGGCCAGGTCGTCGATCAGGGCGTCGTCGTCACGATGCGCCAGGTTGTAGTGGTTCTGCACACAGACGATCTCGGCAATTCCACGGCCTTCGGCGACCTGGGCAGGCGTAACATTGCTCAGCCCGATGTGGCGCACCAGACCCTGCTGCTGCAACGCGGCCAGCGCCGTCAACGGCTCTTCGATCGATCCTTCGGCGGGGCCGTGGGCGTCGAACATGATGCGCAGATTGACCACATCCAGCACGTCCCGCCCGAGGTTGCGCAGGTTGTCGTGTACGGCCTGGGTCAGCTCGTCGGCCGAAAAAGCGGGCAGCCAGGCGCCCGTTTCGTCACGCCGCGCACCAATCTTGGTGACGATGACGAGATCGTCCGGATACGGCGCCAACGCTTCGCGGATCAAGTGGTTAGTGACGTGTGGGCCGTAGAAATCGCTGGTGTCGATGTGGTTCACACCCGAATCAACGGCTTCGCGCAGCACGGCCAAGGCCGCGTCACGATCCTTCGGCGGGCCGAATACGCCGGGGCCTGCCAGCTGCATGGCGCCATAGCCGAGGCGTTTAACGGGCCGATCTCCGAGAGTGAATGTGTCAGGTATCGCAGTATGGGACATGAAAAGTCTCCTCAATGGGTGTGACGTGAAGGACGATTAAACTCGGCAAAATGTGACAACCGTGCAACGGTTGCATCCGTTGCTCGGCCATCCGTGGATGCGGCCCTGCGTGAAAGCAGGGGTCACGCGTCATCCTGCAGCATGGCCAGCGTCAGGACGTTGTCGCCGATCCCCCAACCGCCATCGGTCACTTCTTCGACGAGAACCATGGTGTTCGAGCGCGCCCGCTCGCCGTAAATCTCGGCGTACAGGTCGGTGGTGCGATGGACGATCTTTCCCTTTTGTTCGGCGTTCAGGCTGCCGGCGGGTACTTTGAAGTTGGCGAAAGGCATGATGAGACCCCTTTCCTTGGTGATGTGAATGAATAAAGCGCTGCAACCGAATCAGGCGAATCCGCCATTGACGCGAAGCACCTGCGAGTTCACCCAGGCGCCGTCCGGTCCGGCCAGGAACGACACGGCGGAGGCGATTTCCTCGGGCTGGCCGATGCGCTCCATCGGCGCTTGATGGGCAATCTGCGCAATCAGCTCGTCGGACTTGCCTTCGCGGAACATGTTGGTTTCCACCGGACCGGGCGCGATGGCATTCACGGTGATGTCGCGACCACGCAGCTCATTGGCCAACACGTGCACCAGACCCTCCACACCGGCTTTGCTGGCGATATAGGCGCCGTAGGCCGGAAACGCCTTGGCCACCACGCTGGAAGAAAGCGCGATGATGCGCCCGCCCGCGCCGAGATGATTGGTCGCCTGCGCCATGACCAGATGCGTGCCGCGCAGGTTGGTGGCGATCGTGCGGTCGAATGCGTCCATGTCGCCTTCACTGATCGGTGACAGCGGCAAGATGCCGGCGCTGTTGACGACCACGTCGATGCGACCGAAGGCTTGGCGGGTTGCCGCAAACAGACGCTCCACGTCTTGGGCATCGCTGATATCGCCCTGGACGGCAAGGGCCTTGCCGTTACCGGCCTCGATGGCCTGCACCACGGCTTCGGCCTTCTCGACATTGCCGGCAAAGTGAACGGCCACGGCAAAACCGTCAGCCGCCAGACGCAGCGCGATGGCCTGGCCGATGCCACCGGATGCCCCGGTGACGATGGCGCTCTTGTGTATTGGGTTGTTCATGATCGGCTCCTGTCTACGAGTGGAAATCGTGGCGCAGGACCATTCTTGTCATTTCTTCAGATGAGATAAATACCCTAAAATTGTCATCACTATTCAATAATCGATAACAATTCTTGCCCCATGGATCATCTGAACGCCCTGCACTTGTTCACGCGCATCGTCGAGGCGCGCAGCTTCAGCCGCGCCGCCGACATGCTGGACATCCCGCGCGCCACGGCCACCCACGCCATCAAGCAACTGGAAGCGCGATTGAGCACCCGACTGCTCGAACGCACCACCCGCCACGTACGCCCGACACCCGATGGCCAAGCGTTCTACGAGCGCTGCGTGCATGTGTTGAGCGAACTGGACGACGCCGAAGCCTCGTTGCGCCACGCCGCCGCCGACCCGCGCGGCACCTTGCGCGTGGACATGCACGGCACCCACGCCATCGAAATCGTGCTGCCGAGAATCACTGAATTCCGCGAGCGTTATCCGCACATCGACATCGTCATCAGCAGCGAAGACCGGCTGGTCGATCTGGTCCGCGAAGGCATCGATTGCGCGATTCGCGGCGGCACTCCGCGCGATTCCAGCCTCATCGCCCGACGACTGGCCGTCATCCCCGAAGTCACCTGCGCCAGCCCGGCCTATCTGGAACGCTTCGGCACGCCGCGGCACCCGTCCGAACTGTCCTCGCACCAGGCCGTGAAGTTTTTCAACTCGAGCGGCGGCGTGGACTATCCCTTCGAATTCCTTGTCGACGGCAAGATCCGCGAATACGACCTCGCGGGCTGGCTGACGGTCAACTACGCCGAAAGCTACGTGGTCGGCGCCCTGCACGGTTGCGGCCTGATCCAGTTGCCCCGCTTTCACATCGAGGACGCATTGCACGATGGTCGTCTGGTCGAAGTGCTTCCCGACTTCGCCGGTCCCGGCGTTCCGGTCACCGCGCTGTACCCCCACCGACGCCAGCTATCCCCGCGCGTGCGCCTTTTCATCGACTGGGTCAGCCAGTTGTACGAAGAAAAGTTCGGACCGCCGAAGCCAGTATGTCTTCCTCACAGCAAGAGGAAGGGGTAAAACCGGGGCGTATACCGTGGACGATAAGGCCGCCAAACAAAGCAGATTGGAACTCATCACGTACAGGCTTCGAGCCTCTTGCTGTCCGCTCGTGCCTTTCCGTGGCGCGGGCCGGTTGGATACCTTCTTGCCCCGAGCCTTTCGCTAACCTACTGAGCTTTTGGCTTCGGCTTGCTTTTGCGCTTGGCTTGAGCTTTTTTCTTCTTCTTGAGCGATTTCTTGTGGCGCGGCTTGTCTTTGGCATTGGCGGATTTCGCGCGAGGCCCGGGTGCCGGCGCGCCGAAGCTGTTCTTGACTCGGCTGATCGCGAGCTGGCGGTTGGCAACCCACACGGTTTTCAGATGCGTGAAGATTTCTTCCGGCATCCCCTTGGGCAGGTCAACCAGACTGAAATCGTCGCGGATCGCGATACGCCCGATATCCTTGCTGTCCACACCGGCCTCGTTGGCAATCGCACCCACGATATTGCGCGGTTCGACACCGTGTTCGCGGCCGACCTCGATCCTGAAGGTCTCCATGCTCAGTGCGCCGGCGGCCGGTTTTTTCTTGCGATCCGGCTTTTCGCTGCCGGCCGTTGTCTCGTGAAATGTTTGTCCGGCCGACTTGTCGACGGGCACGGCTTGCAGCACGAGCGGCTCACCGCCCTGTGCGAGCCGGGCGAGTGCCGCCGCTAACCGGGTCGCATCGACATTGTGTTCGGCGCGATACGCCTCCACTAAATCCGTGAACGGTTGCAGGCCGCCGGCTTCCAATGTCTCGGTAATGCTCTGCTTGAAACGTTCGATGCGCTGCGCATTGACGTCGGCCATGCTCGGCACGTCCATCGGTTCGATCGCCTGCCGGGTGGCGCGTTCGATGTTCTTGAACAGGCGCTTTTCGCGCATCGTCACGAACAGAATCGCGTCGCCTTGTCGACCGGCGCGCCCGGTACGGCCGATGCGATGCACGTAGGACTCGGTATCGTGAGGGATATCGAAATTGATGACGTGGCTGATGCGATCCACGTCCAGCCCGCGCGCCGCGACGTCGGTGGCGACAATGATATCGAGCCGCTTGTTCTTGAGCTGCGCGATCGTGCGCTCGCGCTGAGCCTGGACGATATCGCCGTTCAACGCCGCACAGGCATAGCCTCTAGCGGCGATCTTCTCGGCCAGTTCGTCGGTGGCTTTCTTGGTGCGGGCGAATATCAGCATCGCGTCGAACGGCTCGGCCTCGAGCAGCCGGGTCAGCGCTTCGAGCTTGCTGATGCCGCCGCCCACGATCCAGTAGCGCTGCCGGATATTGTCGGCGGTGGTGGTTCGGGTCTTGATCGTCACTTCCTGCGGATCGCGCAGATGGGTTTTGGCAATCCGGCGTATGACGCTCGGCATGGTCGCCGAGAACAGCGCGACCTTCCGCTCGGGCGGGGTATTCTCGAACACCCACTCGACGTCGTCGATAAAGCCCATGCGGAGCATTTCGTCGGCTTCGTCCAGCACCAGCCATTCGAGGCGATCCAGACGCAATGTTCCACGTTTGAGATGATCGATCACGCGCCCCGGTGTGCCCACCACGACATCCACGCCGCGTTTGAGCGCGGCCAACTGCGGGCCATAGCCTTGCCCGCCGTAGATCGGCAGCACATGAAAGCCCGGCATGTACGAGGCGTAGCGCTGAAACGCCTCGGCCACCTGGATGGCCAGCTCACGCGTCGGCGCCAGAACCAGCGCGCGCGGCTCCTTTCCGGCGTCCTTGCCAAAGCGCATGGTGGACAGAATCGGCAAGGCAAACGCCGCCGTCTTACCGGTACCAGTTTGTGCCTGACCGAGCACATCGCGACCCGCCAACAGCGGGCCGATCGTGGCTGCCTGAATAGGCGAGGGCGTCTCGTAACCGACGTCGGATAACGCTTTCATTACCGCGTCGGACAGACCCATGGCCGAGAAGGCCGTGGGAGCGTTTTCTGATGTGCTGGGGGAGGACATTTGATGCCTGCAAACTCGGGCGCACCGTCGCGCCGGGGACAGCCACGTCGAAGCGACATGGAATCGTACAGTTTAACGGTTCCGGCATCTGATCGCGCGGCGTTAAGTAATCGGTAATTCAGGAGCTGATTGCCTCGCTTTATGTTTTGTGAAGATAAGTATACTGTCCCCGTAATTTAAGCATTGCCTGGTCCCTATAAAAATTAGGGAGCGGCCTCATTACTCGTCGATTGCCGTCGGGTTTAGCATCAGGGCGCTGATTTTAACTCTTGAGAGCAGCCGCCATGAAAGCGAACGAACTCAAAGATTTATACGCGATATCGTTGCGAAAAATGCACAACGGCGAGAAGAGGATCGTGGACGCGCTGCCGGCCATGGCCGAAAACGCGAGCCACGACGAATTACGGAGCGCGTTCGAAAGTCATCTCGAAGAGTCGGGCCAACATCAGCGCCGGTTGGAAGAAATTCTACGGGATTTCAAGCAAGCTCCGGCCGAACCGCAGAATCAAGCCATCGCAGCCGCGATAAAAGACGGCGAAGCCGTTATGACCGCCGATGCCCAACACGATGTAAAAGACGCAGGTTTGATTGCCGCCGCGCAGCAGATCGAGCACGTGGAGATCGCGTGCTATGGCACACTCGGCACCTACGCGGAATTGCTCGATCGCCCGGAAGATCTGCATTTGCTCCAGCAAACGCTGAGCGAAGAAAAAAGCGCCGACGACAAGCTCAACGACATCGCCAAGAGAGTCGTCAACCCGAATGCTCAGCCGGCATGAGCCAACCGCCGAGCGAGCGGTGACGCGAGGCCAAACGTCCTCGTACCCACTTGGCGGGCGCGTACGGTAGCCCGCGGGGCGTGGCTCGCTTTACCGGGCGTAAAGGGGGCGTAAAGGGGTCGGAGACAATTCCGACGCTATATCGGCCAATAACCCGGCGCTTCTGTGTTAATCGTGTCTGACCCCTTATTCTCGCACAAGATCGTGCAGCGCGTTAGCCCGGTGTATGAGCGGAACCCGGCGATGCCTGGCAAGGCCAGAAGCTCGATAAAGCAAGGTCGTCTTCAGCGCTTGGTCTTGCGGACGACAACGGTTGAATGCTGGCCTGATCGATCGCAGATATAGACATGAATTGACGATTATTCAGAAGGCACTCGAAAATGGCCAATAGACTTTTAGGCAAAGCCAAGCGCTGGCTTAAAAAGCCAGAAAACCAAGCCAAAGTAAAACGCGCAGCTCGCTCGGCCTACAGTAAATACAAACGCAAGAACCACTCGTAGAGCTAACTGCGAAGCGCCGGTCAAGCTAGACTAAGTGCGCTGGCTAGCAGTCACGTCATAGCCACGGCTATGCGGAGAGTCGGGTAGCAGCTCGCGCGCTTTGACTAGGTGATTTCAGCCGACGACGGTGTCAGCGCCGGTCGGGAGTAGGGGGCTAATCTTGAGACGTGCGCAAAGCTGATCAGGGCTAAAGACGTGGTCAAGATAAGTATACTGTCCCCGGAACCGGCTCCCGGAACCGGCTATTGCTTGCTATTGCTTGTCTTGCTTGTCCTATTGCTCGCTATTGCTCGTGTCTGACCTTTTATTCCCTAACTGGAATCTACCGTGTCTGACCGTTATCCCGACCCCTTACCCCATCATGAAAACTATGGCCTTGTAGCGCAACGATATCAGGGCTATGCAAAACTTCATGCGCCATCTGTCTTAATGCAATAAAATGAGCACCTTTAATTGAAACTTTTTCCGCTCCAAAGCGCTTATGATCATTTCCGTAAAAGTGCAAGAATTTATTCTTGAAGAAGTATCCAATAGCGGCATTTTTCGATAGCTCTTTATAAGCTCCTTTAAGCTTGTTACCTTTAAGCTTCGGCGCGATATGTCCTCCTCCGTCCTGATTTCTGGCAACTACAATTAGTTCTTCCCTTGTTACATAAAATTTCCTGTTGGTGATCAAGACGATTTCATCCATCCACTCTCTAATTGGTAGTAGCCGCGATGTTTTCTTTTTAGAGGGATCTTTCAGATTCGCAGAGTAAGAACTCTCTCCCGTTCGAGTCCCAATCGCCATTGTACCTAAGCCTAGGTATAAAATGATTTTGTCAATATTCTTTCTCAAATCCTCCTGTTTTTTGATTTGTTTTGTGTTACCTAAAGTTATTAAGGTGCTGTCCAGAAATTGAATTTTATTTTCTGGGCCTGAAATTTTCTCCTTAGGTAAGAAAGCCTTGCTCTCTTCCCTAAACTTATTGTCTTTATTGCCATCAAACTGTCCCGCGGTGCTATAAAGCTTTATACTTTCAGAGTTCAAATGTTTTACTATAGAGATAGCATTTTTTCTTAGGCTGATTAAATTCTCTAGCGCGACAGCTATACGTAAAGCTTCCTCTTCATAACCCTCATCATAAAGACGACAGGAGTTATTTAGAAAATTTATTTGATAGTGAAGCTGTTTTCTTATTCTTTCTCTTTTATTCACTGCTGACGTTCGTCTGGTGGTTGAGATTAGCGTGCACGATGGCTTGGCTTGATCGTTGGCGTTTATGCATGAGTGCTTAGTCCAACCCAATCAAAATGTACTTGAACGCTGCTTTAGCCATCATCTATTCCCAATCAATAAGCACGCGCGATGCGAGTCCTGAAACGCGAGAAATTTGCCAGTTTAGCGTTCGTTGTAAAGCGCCATGCTCAGCATAAACGGTAAGCTGATTGCGAGCTCGAGTAAGCCCCGTATAAAACAACTCGCGAGTCAAGACTGGCACGTCATAATCCGGCAGCACGAGCGTGACCGTATCGAACTCGGATCCCTGACTCTTGTGAATGGTCATCGCGTACACGGAATCGTGCGCGGGTAGTGCGCTCGGCAAGAAGGCCCGCAGGCCGTTGTCCCCCATGAACCAGACCCGAATTTGCCCGTGTTTGCCGTGTAGGGCAACTCCTACGTCGCCGTTGTAGAGCCCGGTGCGGTAGTCATTTCGACTTACCATGACCGGTCGCCCGTGATACCAGGCGTCCGCTGGGTTGAAGTCGAAGCGCCGGGCCAGGCGTTCGGTGATGCCGGCGTTGATGGTTTCGCTGCCGGCCGGACCCTGGCGTACGGCGGTAAGCACGCATTGTTTGCCAAGCTGGGCCAGGGCGAATGTCGGGTCGGTCGCCTCGATGAGGCTCGCATAGTCGTCGGCCAGTCGGTCCATGAGTTGGCTGATGGTGGCGGCGTCCGAGGTGTCGTGATAGACGAGATCGGCGTGGCCGGCGGTGAGCAGAGCGTGTGCGGCGTCGACATCGCCGGCGTTCACGGCGGCGGCGAGGCGGCCGATGGTGCTGTCGGCGTTGAAGCGGCGGCTGGTCTGCAGCGTGACGACGTGATCGGCCAGGGCGTGCGTGGCCGGTTCCATCGATTCGACGAGCAGGCCACCCGTGTCGACTTGTTGTTCGGCGGTGAAGCGATTGACGCCGGCGTTGGCGCAGATTTCGGCGAGTATGGAGCCGGATTCGACGGAGGCGAGCTGGTAGCGGTCGCCGAGCAGGATGAGCCGCGCTTCGTTACGAATGGCGTCCGCCAGCTTGGCCATCATCGGTAGATCCACCATCGACGCTTCGTCGACGATGACGACGTCGTAGGGCAGCGGATTGTCGGCGTTGAAGCGCGGTTTGGTTGTCGCGCCGCTCAGACCGAGCAGGCGGTGCAGCGTGCGGGCGTTCTGCGGGATGTATTCCTGGATAGCGTGGTCGAACGCCGGGTCGGCGGCCATATCGTCCAGCCCCTTGCGGACGGACTCGACCATACGGGCGGCGGCCTTGCCGGTCGGCGCGGCCAGGGCGATGAGCGGTGGCGTGCGGGCCTCGCTCAGCGCCGTTTCGATGAGCACGCGCAACAGGCGCACGATGGTGTAGGTCTTGCCCGTGCCGGGGCCGCCGGAGATGACGGTGAAACGGTGCCTAAGCGCCACGAAGGCCGCGACGGCCTGCCAGTTGGTAGCGTTCGGATCGTTCGCATCCAGCGCAAACAGGCTGTTGCCGGGTTTGAGCGTGTCGACGTTCACCGGGTTGGGCTCGGCCGCCATCAACTCGCGGAGCCGTTCGGCTAGTTGGGTTTCGTAGGCGTGGTAGCGCTGTAGATAGAGCCGGCCGTGGTCGAGAATCAGCGGACGGATTTCGTCCGGGCCGCTGATGAGCGGGCTGGCGTCGAGCGCGGCCGGCAGTTCGGCCTGATTGTCTGCGCTCATCAGCGCGGTCGGAATCTGATCCAGCGCCAGGCAAGTATGGCCCTGGGCGACGGCCCAACTGGCGAGCGCGAAGGCGCGGGCGACCAGCGGATCGGCGCCGTGGCGGCGCGCCCAGTGGGCCAGCGCGCGGTCGAGATCGGCCAGGCCGGCGTCTTCGGCATCTGGAATCGTATCGACCGGCAGAACCGCCGAAGCGCCTGAATCGGGCGTTTCGGCGTCGAATAGTTCTTCCATGGGAGTATCGCTCATGCAAGACACTCGCGGCTATTGTTCGCGAGATGCGGCGAGTACGAAATGAGCGGATGAGTTTCTAAAGGCCGAACGATAATCTACTCCCAGGCTGATATGGTCTACTGTCGTTCCGCAGCGATCTGTTCGGCTACAACTTGTTTGTACAGAAATTCCGGGGCGAAATCGGCACCATTCGGCCAGCTGAGCGTTTCCAACTCTGGATGAACCTCCACTTGTCGAAATATGCTCGAATCCTTGAGCGGTTCAAACATCGGGCCCCACAGTTCCCGGGAAAGATCGATGACCCCCGATTTGCCGTCACTGAACCTCAACCACAGTTTGTATTCCTGGATGTATCTCGCTTCTTTGACTTTGGGAATCATCGCTATCACTCCAGGGGTTCGATGCTGTTGAGCGGGTGCCTGGTTCGAGCCAAGCGCCAGTCCTCTCGTAATTCGCTTTGATGCAAACCTCTCCATTCTTCGACGAGTCGAAGAGCTCTTCTGCTGAGACTGCCGTCGAGTAAGTCGCCATTTTCAATGGCAATCGTCGCTTCGTCGCCGGCGTACTTGGCATGAAAATGCGGAGGCGCATGATCGTTGTAGTACAGCGCGATAATGATGCCGTAGAAACGGCTGACCTGGCACCCGAGACTCTCGCTAAAGCTTATCTTCAAGTATAAGTAATGGCGTCGTGTAACAACACCTGTATCAAAGCATTCACGCTGTTTCGACAGGCGCGTCGAACAGCGCATCCAACGTTTCGATCAATTCGATCGGCGGCTTATCGGCATACACACCGGTCTCGGTTTCGCCGTTCATCGCCCGCACGAACAAATACTGCACGCCGCCGAGGTGCGTGGCCGGATCGTAATCGGGCAGACAGCGCCGCAGATGACGATGCAGGGCCACGGTGTAGATCAGATACTGCAGGTCGTAATGGGCCCGGCCGATGGCGCGTCGTAGCGACTCGGCCTGATAGGCGGCGGACGTGTCGCCGAGGCGATTGGTCTTGTAGTCGAGGATGTAGTAGCGGCCGTCGACTTCCACGACCAGATCGATGAAGCCCTGCATGAGGCCGTAGAGCGTCTGGCCCGGATGGCCGCCGAGGGCGGCGGGCAGATAGCCGGCTTCGCGGAGCGTATCGACCAGCGTGCCGAGGCGGTTGCCGCGCAGGCGCAGCATGAATTCCATTTCGGCGAGCGTGCGGCGGCCGTCGAGCGCGATGAGCGGGCCGATGCCCGGTAGCGGCGTGTGCAGCGTGCGGGCGACGAGATTGGCGGTGTCGTCGATGCGCGGGTCGGTATCGGATGCGTCGATCAGGCCGTGCTTGCGCAGCGTGCGGGTGACGAGGTCTCGGTGTTCCCCGGCCGGCGGCTCGCCCGGCGTCGGCCAGGGCGAGACGTTCGCGTTGCCGACCCGATTTTCGAGGATGTCGTGCACGGCGGAGCCAAAGCGCACGCCGGATAGGCGTTTGTCCAGCCGCGCCAGCTCGCCGTCGGGCTCGGCTTCGAGCGCTTCGGCGGGCGCGCCGGCCAGTTCGTCCGCGGCGCCCGGTTCGGGTAGTTCGGCCGGGGCCGTATCGGCCGGCGCATGGGCCAGGCGCGAGAAGCTATAGGTCGACCAGCGTGGGCGGGCGGCCGGCAGGTCGGCGCGGGCCTCGATGAGTTGTTCCGGGTCCATCGGAGCGGCCGGGGCGACAACCGGCGGCGGCCGCGTGATGTCGACGGGCTGGACGGTGATGGCGCTTGGCTGGGCTTGGGTGAGCATCTCGAGCGCGTCGCGGTTGCCCGCGCCGTCGCGATAGAGCAGGTCGGCCAGCGCACCGTTCGGGCCGTAGTCGTCGGGTTCGCGCCAGCCGACGACGAGCGCCTGCTCGGCGCGGGTGAGCGCGACGTAGAGCAGGCGCAGGGCTTCCGAGCGGGCTTCAACCACCGCCTGGGCGCCGTTGGCCTTGTCGTCGCCGACCAGATCGATCAGGGCCCGGTTGTCGTCGTTACCCGTCTGCGGATGGAAGATCAGCGGCGGCTTGTCGGGGCGATTCTTGTCGCTCCAGGTGCCGAGCCAGGGCGCGAAGGGCAGGAAGACGATGGGGTATTGCAGGCCCTTGGCGGCGTGCACGGTGCTGATGCGCACGAGATCGGCATCGGACTCCAGCCGGAGCTGGCTTTCGTCTTCGGGGCCGGCGAGCGAACCGTCTTCGGCGGCGGCGATGTGATCGTCCAGCCAGCGCGCGACGCTGGCCATGCCGAAGCATTCGGCCTCGGCGCCCGCCAGCAGTTCGCCGAGCTGCAGATAATTGCTCATGCGCCGCTCGCCGTCGGTGAGTGCGAGCAGGCCGGGTGCGGCGGCCACGAACAGGTCTTCCAGCGCGCTGAGCACGCCGCGCCTGGCCCAGGCTTCGTGCAGCGCGTGGAAGTGTTCGATGGCTTCCTGCATGGCGTGGTCGTCGTCGGCCAGGGCCACGAGATCGGCCAGACGTTTGCCGATGAGCGCGGTCGGCTGGGCGGCGCGCACGGCGGCGGCATCGTCCGGCTGGGCCATGGCGCGCAGGATGAGCCGAAGATCGCCGGCTTCCTCGCTGGCGAAGACCGAATCGCGATGCTGGCAGACCGCCATGATGCCGTGGGCGGCGAGCGCGGCCTGTAGCGTGGCGGCCTCTCGGTGGTTGTTCACCAGCACGGCGATGTCGCGCGGCGCGACGGATTCGCTGTGGCCGTCGCCGTATTGCCAGCGGGCGGAGTCGCCGTCCAGCAGGCGGGCGATGGCGGCGATGGTTTCGGCGATCAGGCGGGCGTTGTCGTCGGCCTTGGACGGGTTCTTGAGCTTGCCGTTCTTGAGCGTCTCCTCGCCGCCCCGGAGTTGCCAGAAGGTCAGCGCGGCGTGTTCGTCGCCGCCGGCCGCGACCAGGCGGCGGTCGCCTGCGCCGCGGCCGGCGGCGACGCGCGGGAAATCGATTTCCGGCACCACGAAGGGCTCGTCGCCCGGGAACGCATAGAGTGCCTCGATGGCTTCGAGTAGGGGTTGCGTCGAGCGGAAGTTGGTCGTCAGCGTATAGCGCGCGTCGCGCGCGGCCTGGGCGGCGGCGAGATAGGCGTAGATGTCGCCGCCACGAAAGCCGTAGATCGCCTGTTTCGGGTCGCCGATGAGCAGCAGGGCGCCGTGCTCGCGCGGCCGTGAGCCGTTGTCTTCCAAAGGCAGGTAGATCCGCGACAGGCTCGCGTACTGGAGCGGGTCCGTGTCCTGAAACTCGTCGACCAGCGCGAACGGCCAGCGGGCGTGCAGGGCGTCGGCCAGCGCATCGCCGGTGCGCCCGGCCGCGAGCGCGTCGTACAGGGCGACGATGAGGTCGTCGTAGCTGTATTGCCGGCGCTCGATCTTGCGTTTGGCGGCGCGCTCGCGCACGGCGGCGGCCGCCTGCTCGATGGCCGTCAGCCGAGCGAGCGGTTGGAGTTCGACGAGCACGGGTAGAACGGCCAGATCGGCCAACGGTTCAGCGTAGGCCTGACAATGTTTGGGCGATTTCTTGAACTGCGATGCCGGGTCGGCCAGCGCGGCGAGCCAGCCGGGCAGCGCCGGCACGGCGTGGGTTTCGATGGCGGCGCCGATACGCGCGTCCAGATCGGCGACGAGCGCGCCGATGTCGTCTTCAGGGGCCAGAGCCTTGTACAGGTCGCGGCTTTTATGCAGCGCGTCCGCCTCGACGGCCTCGATGAGCGCCTGGGCCAGCGGCTCGGCGGTGCCGGGCCAGGCCTTCGCCAGCCCGGTCTGCAGTTCGGCCAAGCGCTTGCGGTCGATGCCGGCAAGCTGCACGTGCGGCCGGGCCAGCACGGGCGCGAGGGTCTGATAGAGCGCGTCCGGCGTGGGCCAGAGGGCCAGTACGTCGCCGGCTTGCGCGTCGGCGCCGAAGACGTGCTCGCGCCAGTAGTCGATAGCGGCTTCGCGGTAGATGCTGGGGTCGTCGATCGCTTCGCCGCGGTCGAAGGCCAGCGCGGACTCGAAGGCGTTCTCGGTGGCGGCGCGCTGGGCGAAGCCGTGGATGGTGACGATGGTGGCCTCGTCCACGCGGGCGGCGGCGTCGACCAGGCGGCGGGCGAGCGCGGCGCGCTCTTCGTCGCGGTTGGCCAGGATCTGCTGCGTGAACGCATGCTCGGCGTTGTTCGGGTCGGCGTGTTCCGGCGCATAGGCGATACGCGCGGCGTCGGCCAGCCGCGCGCGGATGCGCTCGCGCAGTTCCTGGGTGGCCGCGCGCGTGAACGTCATGACCAGAATGTCGCGCACGCTGGCGCGCTGCTCGACGATCAGGCGTAGGTAGAGCCCGGCCAGGCTGAAGGTCTTGCCGGTGCCGGCACTGGCCTCGATCAGGCGCAGGCCGTGCAACGGCAGGGTGGCGGCGTCGAAGGGCCGGCTATCGCTCATGCCGAGGCCTTCGCAGCGTCGGCGACAGGCCGAACGACGCTGTTCATCGGCCCGCTGACGGCCTCGATCGCCGCGATGAACGGGCTGGCGTCCTCGGACCCGCCGAGCGGCGCCTCCGGGTCGCCCAGCAGCATCGCGAAGTAGGGGTCGCGCGTTAGGTGGTGCGGAAAGTAGGCCGCGGGCTTGAAGCGAAAGCTCAAGTTGTCGAAGGCCTTGTTCTGGTCCGGGTCGTAGCTGTCGTCCAGGTCGGGATGATACGCCAGCGGCTGCGTCTGGCCGACGATATAGAGTCGCACGAGATGGGCGAGTTCGGCGCGTGCGGTATCGGCGTCCACGCGGCCGGCGTATTCGATGAATGCGTTGTCTTTTTGCTTGGGCGCGAAGCCGGCTATCTGTAATTCCAGTTCGTGGCCGGAGGCGACGGCCGCCAGGTACTCGATCCAGTAGCGCAGGCGAAACTTTGTCTTGAGTTTGCCGGTGCGCAGCCGGCGCAGCGCGCCCGGCCAGCACTGATGGACACGGCCGGTGACGCGCACGTTGCTCGTGTCGTCGATCGGCAGATCGAGCTGGATATCCAGGGTCTCCGGCGCGCCCTCGACTTTCCACGCCTGCCAGATCGGCAGCAGCTCGTTGACCGCGGCGGCCTCATCGGCGTAGCTGGAATCGGTCAACGGCGGCGGCGGCAGCGTGCCGCGGGCGCGTTCGAGCGCGCTGGGAGCGGGCTCGATTGCGGTCAGGCCGGCCTTGTCGGCGCTGTCGAACAGTCGCTGGCGTAAAGCCGACGCGGCGAGCGGGTCGAGGGCGATCGGCTCGGCGTCGTCCACGCGGTTGTCCTCGATCTCCAGATCGAGCTTGACCCGCTCGCGAAAGAAAGCGCGCGGCGGGTGGTCGAAAAAGCGCTTCAAGGTATCGAGATCCACGGCTTCGACCGGCTCGACTTCGGGCGCGGCGCCACCGTCCAGCAGCGGCGAGCGCGCCTCGCGCACGCCGACGGCCGCCCGCGTGGCGTCGCGCCAGTCGCCGGCGAAGGTGAACACGCGCGGGTCGGGCTCGTGGCGCGAGAAATAGCGCAGCGAGAACGGCTGCATGGGCTGGCGGTGGATCAGCCGGCGCTCGAAGTTTTTGTCGTCCCAGTCGCGAAAATAATGGCGATGGACGAATTCGAGCGTCTCGCCGACGATCGGCGAGGGCGGCAGTTTTTCGCCGGTATGCACATCCTGCCCGATATAGCTGATATAGAAGGTATCGCGGGCGGCGGTCAGCGCCTGCAAGAACAGCAGGCGGTCGTCGTCGCGGGTGTTGCGATCGCCCAGCCGCGGCGCGTCGAACATCACGTTGAAGGCGCGGCCGGCGTCCTGGCGCGGAAAGGCCGAGTCGTTCATGCCGAGCACGCAGACCACGCGGAAGGGCACCGCGCGCAGCGGCACCATGCCGCAGAAGGTGATGCCGCCGGCGAGAAATGGTTGGCGCTCGGCGGCGGTTTCCAGCGTCGTCCGCAGGTTGTCGCGCACCGCCGGCCAGGACAGCCGGCGATCCTCGGTGAGGGGTTTATCGCGCGTACAATGCTCGGCGGTCTCGAAGCGGGCGAACACGCTGCGCAGGGAATGGACCGCGCGTTGTTCGTCCGGTGCGTCGGCCGAGGTGGCGATCAGCGCATCGACCATGTGGTTCAGCCGGGTTTGCCATTGGCCCGGCGTGGCCGGTTCGGCGAGGCCGCCGGCGACCGTCGCCAGCATATCCTCGAAGCGCCAGAGCTTGCCGAGCGCGGCGGTGATCCCGCCTTCCAGATCGGACCACGGCGCGACCCCGTCGACCCGCGTTTCGTCATCGGATTGCGCCACTCCGAGCAGCAGCCGGTCCAGGCCGAAGCGCCATGTGTTCTGTTCGAATGCGCCGGCACCGAGTTCGGCCCGATGCGCGCCGTCGCGCCCCCAGCGGATGCCGGCCTCGCCGACCCAGCCGGCGATCGCATCCAACTCGCCGGCCGAGACGTTAAAGCGGCGCATGACCGCCGGCACGGCCAACAGGTCGAGCAATTCGCTGGCCGTCCAGCGCGCCAGCGGCAAGTCCAGCAGCGACGAGATACAGATCACGATCGGGTGCGCCGCCGAGCGCGCGCGATCGGCCAGGCCGAACGGCAAGAAGCGCGCGGCCGGGGCGCCGCCGAATACGGCCTGGATGGCCGGCGCATAAGCGGCGACATCCGGCAGCATGACGATGATGTCGCGCGGGGCGAGCCGTTCTTCCGCGGCGATCTCGCCGGCGGCGACGCGTTTGTCATCCGCCGCCAGCCGGTCCAGCAACTGATCCTGCAAGACCTGAATTTCGCGCAGCGGGCTATGGCAGGCATGGACGTCGAACGAGGCATCGGCATCGTCCACGCCCTGGGCCGAATGGCCGCAGTCCAGCGCGACGATATCGGCCTGGATGCGATGCAGCAGGCTGTCGCTGGCGGGCGCGTCGTAATCCATGAGCGCGCCGAGCTCGGGTTCGATCATGCCGGCGAACTCGTCGGAATAAAGCACGCGCAGGGTGTCGCGGGCCATGCGGCCGAGCGCGGACAGCAGCGGGTGGCCGGCCTCGACGGCCGCCTCGCCTGGCAGCGGCGTGTCGTCGCCGGCATCCGCGCCGGGCAGGTCGAGCGACAACCGGCCCGCGGTGATATCGCCCCAGTACGCCGCGCTCGGATTCGGCAACAGGAAATGCACGTCGACATGCTCGGCCAGCGCATACAGCAGGCGCAGATGATCGGGCGCCAGCGCCACCAGCCCGAAGCAGTACAGCTCGCTCGGGCAATAGTCGATTACGCGTTGTTGCAGCGCGTGGTCGGCGCCGAGCCGCGTGATGAAATTCGTGAGCACCCGGGCGCGATGCATGGCCCCCAGGCGGTGGCGGCGCGTCAGCCAGTACCAGATGCACGCCTGCCAGCGGCCGGGATCGGTGTTCGGAACCCGGCCGGCTTCCCAATCGGCCAACATGTCGGCGCGGTAGACCAGATATTGATCGAACACGTCGGCGAGCCGGCGCGCGAGCTGATAGCGCCGGATCTCGTCCACCGGCGCGCCCAGATAATCCGCCACCGCCGGCACTTCGTGCGCGATCTCGGGAAGCGCGGCATACAGATGCCAGGGCAGACAATCCGCTTCGAAGTGGTCGCCGGCCTCGGCGTCGTCCATTACCGCGTGCAGCAGATCCCAAACGAACTCGCCGGGCAGCAGCCCCTTGATGTTGGCCGCGATGCCTTCGCTTTCCGCGAGCTGGATGCGCAGCCAACGGCCGATGCCGGCATTGGGCGCCAGCACCGTATCCACCGCCAGCGGCGAGGTCGGACGCGCCAGCCGGCGCGCCGCGAACAACTCGGCCAAGCGCGACAGATCGTTGTGGTGATAGAGATAGAACATGCGCCGAATCAACGTCGAATGAGCGGCGCCGGCCGCCAGAGCTAACCCCGAACCCGGCAAACCGACCCGTCGGGGAATTTAACGCGAATTCGGTTCGATCGAACACCTTGGACGATCAGGCGTCGCCATTCTTTACACCCGGAATTGGCGGCCCGGCCCGGCCCGAATGGCTGATTATAATAAAAATACATGATAATCAGCATCATATAGATAATTTTCGTATATTTAATCGGCCCCGGAACAATTCTTGCCGTACAGGCCGGGACGCTGTTCACGCGCCGGTCGTGACAGCGAACCAATGAATAATTAAGGAGACTTCATGCAGTTCAAGAACTTTGCCGCCGTATCCGCCGCAGCCCTCGCGCTTGGTCTGAGCGCTTCCGCCTCGGCATCCGTGATCAACTTCGACCAGGCTGGCGCCGCGTCGCCGACGGGCTCCATATCCTATGACGGTAACGGCGGTGCGCTGATCGGCAGCGGCATTTCGTTCGACGAAGTGAGCCTCAACGGCGGCACCGTGCCGGACGGCCATGCCAGCACGCTGACTTGTGTGTCTTGCTCGATCGACTTCGCGACCGGCGACAATATTTCCGAGGGCCTCGACGATAATGTCTGGTCGTTTGCCGGCGGCGGTTACTTCAAGCTGAGCGGCACCGTCATGAACGGTAACGAGACCATCGCCGATGGCACGCTGTTTAGCGGCGTGTTCGACGGTGGTGGCTCGCAGTTCGTGTTTGGTACCAGCAACGACAGTTTCACCGCCGCGCTGAGCGGCGAGGACGATTTCAACAGCGATTTGGCGTCCTATTTCGGCCTGAGCGGTAACAGCGGCTTCGCGTTCTCGAATACCGAGATCGCGCTGGGCAACGCCACCTTCGGCGACAACGGCAGTTTCGACAGCGGCCTGCTGCGCAACGCCGACGTCACCGTCGAGGCGTCGTCGCAGGATGTGCCCGAGCCGTCGCCGTTGGCCATGTTCGCCATCGGCCTGGCGCTCGTCGCCGGCGGTCTTGGATTCCGTCGCAAGCAGAACGGCGGCACGGCCTGATAAGCGTTCGGAAAACCGAGTCCCCGAGGGCCCGGTTTTCAGATTGTCGGAGGAGAGGGAGAGAGAGACGGCCCCGCTTTGCGGGGCCATTTTATTTGGAACGGCCGACGACGCCGAGCGTGCCGGCCGACACGCATGGAGCCGCTCGGGTCGGCGCAGCGCCGGCCGTTCGCTAGCCGGTCTCGCTGGCCGTCAGCCGGTTGGGGCGAGGATCACGCTCGAGGCCTTGAACAACGCTGTCGCCGCATCGTCCTCGGACAGATCGAGCGCCACGGCCGACTTGCGGGTAATCACGGCGGCCAGCGTCGCGCCGCCGGGCAGGCGCAGCGTGATCTCCGAGGCTACATCGTCGCGCGTAATCGCTTCCACCGTGCCGACCAGCCGGTTACGGGTGGAAAGCCGGGCGGCCGACATGTCGCCGGCGGCGATGATCAGCCAGCTCGCCTTGATCAGAGCGGTGATCGGTACTCCGGGCTCAAGGCCCAGATTGTCGGCGCTGGCGTTAGTGATTACCGCCGCCAGGCGATCGCCGCCGGCCAGTTCGATATCCACCTCGGCATTGACCGCACCGCGGGTGAGGCCGGTGACGCGGCCGAGCAACTGATTGCGGGCACTGGTCTGCATGGCAAGACGCTCCATCAGGTTCAGGTCGTCGCCGGCGAGATGCGCCAGGCGGCGGTTGAGCTGTTCGAGAAAACGCATCTGCTCGGCTTGCGCGGCGCGATAGGTCGCCACCAGCCGTTGTCCGCGCGCGGTGAGTTGCGTGCCGCCACCGCCGGCGCCGCCCGCGCTGCGTTCGACCAGTGGCGTTTCGGATAGATTGTTGGCCGCGTTCACGCCGTCCCACGCGCCCTTGTAGCTCAGGCCGACCGTCTTGGCGGCGGCCGTGATCGAGCCGGTGCGGTCGATCGCCTCGAGAAGAGCGATACGGCGCTCGCCGATGCCGCCGGTGCGCGGGCCGACGTGGAGTTGGCCGCCGAGTTGCGAAATACGGCTCGTCATTCGGGCTTCGTTTGCATAGCGTACTGCGTTAGTCTACGCGCTCGGCGTGTCCCCGTAGCTCAGCAGGATAGAGCAGCCGCCTCCTAAGCGGCAGGTCGCAGGTTCGACTCCTGCCGGGGACGCCATTTTCCTGCGCCGCTCAGGGTTTGCCCAAAACAGCGTCGAGTGTCGCCGCCAGCCGTATGCCACCGCGCTCGAGCTGGCGGCGTATCACCGGCCAGGCTTGGCGCTGATAGCGCGCCGATCCGTCGTTGCCTGACAGCAACCCCAGATTGGCGTAGGCGACGCGGCGCGCGAGCGCGTGTGCCTGATTGGCCCAGTGGACGGCGGCGCGGGCCAGGCCGCTATCGGCGAGTACACGTGTCCAGCGGCGATGCTCGGCCAAACTGATATTGCTATCCAGACGCCGTGCCGCCGCGCGCGTGGCGCCGTAGTCGATTGAGAAATGTCGGCCGACATGCAGATGTAGCGCGTGTTCGAGTATGCCGCTGTCCCAGAGCGCGTGCAGATTGCTTTGGTCGCCGAAATAGGTCAGATCGACGTCGTTGCCGCCGGCGTCGTGGTGATTCTCGGCGTGCAGCGGCTGCTGGATGTCGGCCACGAAATGGACGACGAACTTGAGCGCTTCCAGGCGTTGGGCGCTCGTAGCGGAACGATCGCCCAAAATACGGGCGTAATAGGGAATGCGCGCGACTACGCAGTGGGCGCGCGGGCAATCGCGCTGCGCTTTGTAACCACGCGCAGTCAGAGGAATGTCCACGTAGTGCCACGGCCCGGTACCCGGCCGGTCGCGTCGGGCCGCATCCGCCCAGGACGCGATCCGGTCGAGCCCATGAGCGTCGTCGATGGCCAACAGCCGGGTGACCTCGCGGCGGGCCGCGGCGCTTAAATGCCGGGCGGCGATATCCGCGATCAGCGCGTGGCCCTGCGGTCCCCAGGCGAGTGCCGCGGACGGCCAGGCGAAAATCAGGATTGCAGACGTCGTCAGCAGGCGTTTCAGGATCGTTGCAGGCACGGCCATAGCGTTCAGAAACCGGCGCCGGATTCGGCCAGAAACGCGGTTTCCTCGGGCGTGCTCTCGCGGCCCAGCGCGGCGTTACGCTGGGGGTAGCGGCCGAAGCGTTCGAGCACAGCCCGGTGGCGTTTCTCGTGGCCCAGTTGTTTCTCCAGGCCCGGCTCGGAAAACAGTGCCAGCGCGCGGTCGTGATCGGCCAGCGATTCGCTGTGCATGAACGGCATGTAGAGGAATGCACGCTCGCGGGCCGGCAGTTCGCCGGCGGCGCCCGTTTCCACGGCTTGTTTGGCCAAGCTGAGGGCCAGGGGGTCGCCGGCGAAGGCTTCGGCATGGCCGCGAAATACATTGCGTGCGAACTGGTCCAGCACCAGGATTTCCGCCAGCCGTCCGGTCGGTGAGCCGCGCCAGAAATCCAGCGCTCCGGCCCGGGCGGTCGGGATCAGGGCGCCGAATTCGGCGGCGATGCGCCGATCGAGTTTTGCATCGGCGGTGAACCAGTCGCGGGGCGCCAGCGTGTCGAACCAGAACTCGTGGACTTCGCGTGCAAGGGTCGGTGTGCTCATGATTTCTCTTCGGTTCGCTCGGGTGGCGGTAGGCCGGCGTTGCGATAATGGGCCACGTCGATTTCGGCGCGCCGGCTTCCGGCATCGTCGAGCGAACGCCGAATGGAAAACCCCAAGGCGCGCGCGAGTTCCAGCATCGGGCGGTTGTGCGCCAGAACATCGCCGTAGACGGTGGCGATGCCGCGGGCGTGGGCCTGGCGCAGCAGGCAGTCCAGCAGGTGCCGGCCGAGCCCGACGCCGGTATGTGCATGGTGTATCAGGATAGCGAATTCGGCTTCGCGGCCGTCCGGATCGGCGATCAGCGTGCCCATGCCGGCCAGCTTTTCGGGCGCGTCGACCGGGCTGATCACCAGCGAGACCTCGCGGTCGTAATCGATCTGGGTCATGCGCGCGGCCATATCGTGCGAGAAATGCCGGATCGTGCTGAAAAAGCGCAGCCGGATCTCCTCGGGGCTCAAACTGTCGAGCAGCCCGAGCACCAGCGGTTCGTCGGCGGGATGAATCGCGCGCACGATATAGACATGCCGATCGTGCAGCGTGACCCGGTGGCGCATACGCGCCGGGTAGGGCGACATGGCGAGCCGCTGGCGGTCCGGGCGCGGGTGCGCGGTAATCTCGATCAGCGTGTCGGTCGGCGTGTGCAGCCGTCCGTGCGGCCCGATCGCCAGATGCAGATCGAGCCGAACGACCTCGCCGATATCCACCACGAGTTTGGACAGCCGGACCAGGGCCTGGGCGAGCGCCTCGACCGCCGCCACCGTGGCCGAAAGGCGGCCCGCGCTGGCGCCTTCGAGCATGCGCCGGGCGAGCAGCGGGTCGAGCGGCGCGAAACCGTAAGCCGGCGCCACGCCGAGCGCCTCGTCGGTCACGCGCATGACCCGGCCGAGCTCGGGATGGTCGATCACCTCGATGCGCACGCGAATCGACGGATCGGCGCCGCGCCGCCCGCTCGGTGCGCCGACGATGCCGTAGGCGCCCAGCGTTTCCTGCGTATCCTCGGGCGAGAGCCATTCCACGCCGTCGTCGGCAAGAATCCGCAGGCGCCGCCGAACGGCTTCGGCGTCGGCTGTCACCGTGGGGTCGGGCGGCGGGGTGGCGGTCAGCAGTTCGCGGGTTTCGTGGTAGCGCCGGCGATAGCCGATGGCCTGCGCGGCCTGGTCGGCCGAGGCGAAGGTCGCCAGCCTGGCCTTCGCGCTGGTTGTGCGGGCGGACGATGCCGTATGCAGCCCAAGCCATACCGTCATCAGGCGCGCATCGAGGCCGGCTTCGGCGATGGCTTGGACCATCGGCGCGTGCGGATGGCCGGCGACCGGACTGTGTACCAGCAATGCCGCGTCCACCCCCGGATCGGCCAGCGCGAGGCGCAATGCGGCCACGGTCTGCTTGTTGTTCGAATGCGCCAGATCGATGCCGGCGCCGGTGTTATGGGCGCGCGGCGCGGCGCTCGCCAGCGCCTCGATGGTGCCCTTGGTCGCCTCGGCCGGCTTGAGCGCGGCGCGACGCAGAGCGTCGGTGCCCAGCGCGCAGACCCCGGCGCCGTTGCCGAGCACGATCACCCGGTCCTGACGCACGGCGGGCAGAAGCTCCAGCGCCGCCAACCCGTCGAACAGGCCGCCGAGGTTCTCGCATTCGACCAGCCCGGCGCGGGCGAAAGCAGCCGAGCGCGCCGGATCGGGCCCCGGCGGCGCGGCCGGCCGATCGGCCCGGGTCTGCAGCACCAGCACCGGCTTGACCCGGGCGGCGGCCCGGGCGGCCGACATGAATTTGCGGGGTTCGCCGATCTCGCTCAATTGCAGCACCACCGCGCGCGTGCGCGGGTCGAGCGCGGCATGATCGAGCAGATCGGCGACGTCGATATCGGCCTCGGCGCCGGTACAGGCCAGCCACGAAAAGCCGATGTTGCGCCCCAGCGCCCAGTCGACCGCCGCCGCGGTCAACGATTGCGACTGGCCGATCAGCGCGACCTGGCCGGGCCGCGGCAACGAGGCCAGGGTGGTCATGTTCAGCCCCTTGCGGGTATCGAACACGCCGGCGCTGCGCCCGCCGAGCAGCCGCATACGGGTCGGCCGCGCCGCGCGCAGCACGTCGTCGCCGATGCGCGACCCGGCGGCCCATAAAATCGCCCGGCAACCGGCCTCGGCGAGCGCCGCGATAATCTCGGGATGGCCCCAGTGGCGGTCCAGCACCACGGCACAGGGGCCGGGGTCGTCGGGCAGTCGTGAGCAATGGGCGCGCGCCTCGATCTTGACCGAACTCTTGCCCGAACTCTTGCCTGGGTTGGCGCTTGCGCTGGCGTCGAGATTGGCGACGAGCTGCCGCTGGCCCGGCGTGCGCGCCCGGCCGAGAACGACGGCGCGCTCCGCACAGAACAGCGCATCGATATTGCGCAGCGTCATCAGGCGGGGCCGCGGCCGGGGCAGTCGGAGAAACAGGCGGGCGGGTTCGGCATTATATCGTTACCGTCGGCGTCCTCGTATCGCGTTTACAGCCGGCCGCGATGCATAGACTCGGGGCCGCCGTCGTTTCATGAGAGCAGGCCGTCGCCACCGGCTCAAGATGACTTTCGGCGCACCCCGGTCGCGTGGACCCGCGTTGGCGCCATTGGCGACGCTGGATGACGAGCGGTTCGCGGCGTTGCCTGATCATGCCCCATGATCGGCGTTGACGGCCGCCGGCCGGCGCGCTTCGGTAGCGCCGCGCACGAGTCGGCGAATCGACGGACGAAGCTTGAGGCCGGCGCCGGGCCGGCGTATGGTGCGCGTCGATCCGGGCGCGGGCGAATGCCGAGCGCGCCGCGTCGTCATGCTTTTCCGAGGGCGATCGATATGTGGCTACGTAATCTGTGCGTGTTTCTGGGTACCGAGAACTTTCCCTGGAGCGCGGCCGAAATCGAGCATGCGCTGGGCGAGGCGCTGTGTCCGGAGTGCGGTGCGCAGACCGTTTCGGTCGGCGGATTCGTGCCGCCGATCAAGGGCGAGGCAGCGATGACGCACGGGGTCGACGGGCTGGTCATCTGCGTCTATCAGGAGATCAGCCGGGTGCTGCCCGGCCCGGTGCTCGCCGAAGAGGTGGCCGAGCGTATCGAGCGCATCCAGACCAACGAAGGCCGCACGGTGGGCCGGCGCGAGAAGGCCGATATCCGCGATCAGGCGCATTTCGAACTGCTGCCGCGGGCGTTTACGCGCGCCAAGCGCACGACTTGTGTCATCGATCTGCGCGCGTCCCGCGTATGGGTCGAAGCCAGCTCCGAAACGCGCGCCGAAACGGTGATCACCGCTTTGCGCGAAGCGCTCGGCAGCCTGCCGGTCACGCGCGCCGAACCGCGGCTTAATCCCGCCGAGGAACTCTCGCGCTGGGTGAGCGACGAGCATGCGCTGCCCAACGGCTTCGAATGCGGCGACCGTTGCCTGCTGGAATCGACCGACGAAGTGAAATCCAGCGTGCGCGTCAACGCCATGGATTTGCAGGCCGAAGAGATTCGCGCGCATCTGGCCGGCGGCCTGCAGGCGACCAAACTCAATGTGGCGGTCGACGACGCCATCGAATTCGATCTGGACGATGCGCTCGATCTCAAGCGCATCCGTGCGCTGGACCTGATCCAGGACGACCTGGACTCGCTCGACGCCGAGGACGCGGTCGCCGAACTGACCGCGCGGATCGCGCTGCAGGGCGAGGCGCTGCGCGGCATTCTGGACCGGCTGTATACGCATTTCGGCGTGGTCGGCGAGGCGGGCGCAGCCGCCTGAGCGCGCGCTGTTCATGTCGCACGACACGATCGAAACCAACCAACGCACGGCTGCTTTCGCCGACCATGACGAACTCTGGCTGTTCGGCTACGGCTCGCTGATCTATAAAGCCGGTTTCGACTACAGCGAGCGTCGGCTCGCGACCATCGAGGGCTGGGCGCGGCGGTTCTGGCAGGGTTCGCACGATCATCGCGGCACGCCGGTAGCGCCCGGGCGCGTGGTGACCTTGGTCGAAGCGCCCGGCGAGACCTGTTTCGGCATGGCCTACCGGATCACGCCGGCCCATTTCGAATATCTCGATCATCGCGAGAAAAACGGCTACCTGCGTTTCGCCCAGCCGATGACCCTCGACAACGGGCAGGTGGAAAAGGGCCTGGTCTATATCGCCACGCCGTCGAACGCGGCTTGGCTGGGCGAGGCGCCAATCGACGCCATCGCGCGCCAGATCGTGGATACGGCCGGCCCGAGCGGGCCCAATCGCGATTACGCGCTGGATCTGGCCGATGCGTTGCGCGAGCATGGCGCGCGCGATGCGCACGTATTCGCGGTCGCCGAGCGCGTGCGCGCATTGATCGCGGCCGACTGAGCCGGCCGGCGCCGGCGACCGGTGCACGACGATGCGATTCAGGCGGTCTCGGTATCGGCCTCCAGCGCGATTTCGACTGCCTCCTCGACCTTGGAGACGTAGCGGATATCCAGCGCCTCACGCACGTTGTCGGGAATATCGTCCTCGTCGCGCTTGTTGCGCTCGGGCAGCATGACGGTCTTGATGCCGGCCTGATGGGCGGCCAGGGTCTTTTCCTTCACGCCGCCGATCGGCAGAACCTGGCCGCGCAGGCTTATTTCGCCGGTCATGGCGACATCGGCGCGCACGTTGCGATCGATCAGTAACGAGACCAGGGCGGTATAGAGCGCCACGCCGGCGCTCGGGCCGTCCTTCTTGATCGCGCCCGCCGGCACATGGATATGGATGTCCGACTTGTCGAGGCGTTCCTGGTCGATGCCGAGCGTCTCGGCGCGGGCCTTGACCAGCGACAGCGCGGCCTGCGCGGATTCGCGCATCACGTCGCCGAGCTGGCCGGTGATGGTCAGCTTGCCGCTGCCCGGGGCGCGGGAGGCCTCGACGAACAGAATATCGCCGCCGGCCGGCGTCCAGGCCAAACCGGTGGCCACGCCGGCCACACCGGCGCGCAGGGCGACCTCGTCATCGACGCGGCGCGCGCCGAGGATGTCGTGCAGGTCGTCGGCGCCGATCAGGCCCGGGCCTTTCTTGCCCTCGGCGATCTGAACCGCAGCATGCCGGGCGATCGCGCCGATCTCGCGCTCCAGGTTACGCAGCCCGGCTTCGCGGGTATAGCCGGAGATGATCGCATCCAGCGCGTCGTCGGCGATGTCGCACTGCTCGCGCGTCACGCCCGCCTGTTCGAGCTGGCGGTCGATGAGATAGCGCTTGGCGATCTGCTTCTTTTCCTCGCGCGTATAGCCCGGCAATTCGATCACTTCCATGCGATCGCGCAACGGGCCCGGAATGGTGTCGAGCACATTGGCGGTGGCGATGAACATCACCTTCGACAGATCGAAGGGCGTACCCAGATAGTGGTCGTTGAACGAATCGTTCTGCGACGGATCGAGCACTTCCAGCAGCGCCGAGGCCGGGTCGCCGTGTGCCGAGGCGCCGAGCTTGTCCATCTCGTCGAGCATGAACACCGGATTGCGGGTGCCGGCCTTACGAATCTGGCTGACGATCGAGCCCGGCATGGCGCCGACATAGGTGCGGCGGTGGCCGCGAATCTCGGATTCGTCGTGTACGCCGCCGAGCGCGGCGCGCACGAACTCGCGGTTCATCGCGCGCGCGATCGAACGCCCGAGCGAGGTCTTGCCCACGCCCGGCGGGCCGACGAAGCACAGAATCGGCGCCTTGCCCTCGGGGTTGAGCTTGTGCACCGCGAGATGCTCGAGGATACGGCGCTTGATCTTGTCCAGGCCGTAATGATCCTCGTCGAGAATCTGGCGCGATTCGGCGATATCGATGGCGTCCTCGGACAGCTTGGCCCAGGGTAGCTCGGCCATCAGTTCGAGATAGGTGCGCACCATCGAGTATTCGGCCGAGGATTCGTTCATGCGCTCCAGGCGCTTCAACTCGCGATCGGTCTGTTCGGCGGCGTTCTCGGGCAGCTTGGCTTTGTCGAGCGCTTCGCGCAGGCGCTCGGCTTCCTCGGCCACCGTCTCGTCCTCGCCCAGCTCGCGCTGGATCGAGCGCATCTGTTCGCGCAGCATCGCCTTGCGCTGATGCTCGGACACGCGCTGCTGGGTCTGCTGGTTGATGTCGTTGGACAGCCGCATCACCTCGAGCCGGTAATCCATGAACGACTGCACCAGCTCCAAGCGCGACCCGATATCGATCGTCTCCAGAATGCGCTGCTTTTCCTTGGGCTTGAGACCCAGGTAGCCGGCCGTGGCGTCGGCCAGCAACGAGGCCGATTCGATCGAGCCGATCGCGCTGGCCAGCTCCTGCGAGGGCCGGTCCATGAGCTGGATCGCTTCCAGCGCCCGGTTGCGCAGGTTGGTCATGCGCGCATCCACCTGCTTGTCGCCCTCGGGTTCCGGCTCGTCGATCCAGGTGACCTTGGCCGCCAGCCCGCCGTGTTCGTCGTCGAACAACTCGCGTACGTGAAAACGCGAGATGCCCTGGCAGACCAGATGATGCTGGCCGTCGTTGCCGGTGACGTAGCGCAGAATATTCGCCGCCGTGCCGATCTTGTGCAGGCCGCGCCGCGGCGACTCGGCGTCGCCGTCGGCGCTGCCGAGCAACAGGCCGACCGGCTGCTCGGCGCGCATCGCGCGCTGAGCGGCGTCGATCGCGGGTTTGCGATCGAGCACCACCGGCATCACCAGCTCCGGGAACAGCACCGTGTCGCTCATCGGCAGGATGGTCAGCGTTTCCGGTCGGTTCGGCGCGGCCCGGCTGTAGACCATTGTGGTGCTCGGGCCCGCGACGGTTTCGGGGGTCTCGTGATTTTCGGTTTCGCTCATAAGACTAGCGTTTGGCGAGCGTCAGGTACAGACAGCCGTCGACGAGTTTGTGGCCGGTGATCGCCATGCGCGGCCACGGCAGCACGACGCGACGCTCGAAATGACCGTGCGGAATCTCCAGCCGATGCAACAGGGCATCGCCGGCCGGCGTGGGCACGCTGCGGTCGCCGGCGACGTAGAGCATGTCGCCGGACACTTCGAGATCGCTCAGGCTGCGATCGGACACCCCGGGCAGGGCGACGATCACATACACCGCATCCGCGGTTTCGAAAACATCCACCGGCGGTTCCCACTGCTTGCGCGGCCGGGTCTCCACGCGGCGAAAGAACTGCCGCTGAATCCGGTCGGCGCGCTCCTGGCGGCGCATCGCCTCGGACCACATCCAGCTCTCGAAATCGTCTACGGACATCGGTTCGCTCGGTTGATGATTGTTTCCAACATACGGTCGCACACCCGGCGAGACAACCGGGGTTTAACCGAGGCCGAACGCCCAAGCTCAGTTGCCGCCGAAGCAGGCGAAGCCTGCGGAGGGGCCCAAAGCGCGTCAGCGCTTTGGCGGTCAATTACAGTGACCTATTGGACCTGCTTTTATACCGCTATTGACGCTGAAGCCAATAGAACGGCTGGCGCTTCTGATGTGCCACTGCAAGAATACGAATGACGCTGGAAGTAGCGCGGTAATGTAGCGTGTAGCTCCACCGCTGCGACGGCTGGACAACGAGCGAACGCACTGAACCACGACTGATAGGAGCAGATTTGGGAAATTGGCGAACCTGCTCGATTGCTGCTTCGACCTGCCGCAAGAGGTCGTGACCTTTACCAAATTCCAATGCTTCGTAGTAACCCACCGCCTCATCGAGTTCTTTCTCGGCAAGAGGGTGGAACTCATAGGCGAGCATCAGAAGCCGTGGCGGCTTTTGATGCGGGTGAAGACCTCATCGCCAGGAACGGCCTCGACCGAACCGGATGCAAGCTCGGTGTCGCGTCTTTCGGCTTCGTCGAGCCACAAGCCCTCAAGCTCGGCTTCCGAGAGATTGCCTAGGCTTTTGACAAGCGAATGCACAAGTTTTGCTCGATCCGCCGGATCAAGCCGGAGCATTTCCCGTTCAATCGATTCAGTGCTGTTTATAGTCGCCATAACCTCGATTATATGCCGATTTTCCGCGCGGCCGAAAACCGGACGACCAGCGGCGTCGAGGCCCTTCACCGGGCCGGAGAAGGCGTCGAAACTACTTGAAGTAGCTGAACGTCTCGCCGGATTCGATGCCGCGCACGCCCTCGTACATTAGGCGGATGACGTTCTCGACGTCGGCGCGGTGCACCATCTCGACCGTGGTGTGCATATAGCGCAGCGCCAGCGCGATGAGCGCCGACGGCACGCCCTGATGGCTGTAGGCAAAGGCGTCGGTATCGGTGCCGGTGATCGGCGCGCGGGCCTGGCGTTGGAAGGGAATGCTCTCGCGCTCAGCGGTGGCGACCAGATGCTCGCGCAGCTTGTTCTGCACCGCCGGGGCATAAGCGATCACCGGGCCGTCGCCGATCTTGAGCGCGCCGTGGGTGGTCTGCTCGATCATCGGCGTGGACGTGTCGTGGGTGACATCGGTGACGATCGCCACGTCCGGCTTGATGCGCTCGGCGATCATGCTCGCGCCCTTCAGGCCGACTTCCTCCTGTACCGCGTTGACGATATACAACCCGAAGTTTGGCTTGTCGCCCGACTCGTGGAACAGCCGCGCCACCTCCGCGATCATGAAGCCGCCGATGCGATTGTCGATCGCGCGGCAGACAAACTTATCGCCGTTGAGCACGTGAAATGCGTCCGGATAGGTCAGAACACAGCCGGGATGAATCCCCATGCGCTCGACTTCTTCCCTGGAGGCCGCACCGACGTCGACGAAGATATTGTCCTTGGCCGGCGCTTTTTCCTTGGCCGGGTCGCGGGTATGGATCGCCGGCCAGCCGAATACGCCTTCGACCGGGCCGTCGGCGGTGTGTACATGCACGCGCTTGGAAGTCGCGATCTGATGATCGGAACCGCCGTTGCGCAGCACATAGATCAGCCCGTTCTCGGTGATGTGGTTGACGTACCAGCCGATTTCATCGGCGTGACCCTCGATCACGACCTTGTAATCGGCCTCCGGATTGATCACGCCGACCGCGGTGCCGTAGGCGTCGGTAATGAACTCGTCGACGTAAGGCGCCAGATATTCCATCCAGAGCTTCTGGCCCGCGGTCTCGTAGCCCGTCGGCGAAGCGTTGTTCAGATAGCGTTCGAGAAACGCCATCGACTCGGCGTTGAGAATCGATTCGGTATCGGACATGAAAGATTCCGGTTGTGCGCCGCGCGGCGCTCAAATAAAGCGCCATAAAAA
Source organism: Salinisphaera sp. (assembly GCF_035690525.1). Taxonomy (GTDB): domain Bacteria; phylum Pseudomonadota; class Gammaproteobacteria; order Nevskiales; family Salinisphaeraceae; genus Salinisphaera. The sequence goes on along the minus strand of NZ_DASSKM010000123.1, from coordinate 4,438 downwards.
AGCGCCAATAAAAATATCATGGTCAAGCCGCGCGCCTACGCTTTCAAGCGCGGGCCGTGGCGCGGCTATTGCTCGTGACAGATAGTAATCATATCGCCGGTCGAGCCGTTGTCGGCGTGCATGAACAGCGTCGCCTCGCTGCCGCCGTGGGTCCACCATTCGTAGCGGTCGCCGACGTAGCGCGAGCCGCTTCCCGAGACCGCGATGCGCATTGGCCGGTCCTGGCCCTGGTAATGAACCCGCGCGTGATCGGTATCGGGATAGCGCACGATGATCGTACTGCCGTCGTTACACTCGTATCGGACGGCGCCGTGGTCGACCGCGACGTTCTGCCACAGCTCGGGGTCGCGCTCGGGCGTGCCGTCGATCGGGCCGCCGGTGGTCGGCGACGCCGAAGCGGCCGATCCTTCCGGCGGCGGCAGCGTATTCGGAGCGCAGCCGGCCATAGCGGCTAGCGCCGCGACGCCGGCCAGGGCGTGCAAGATGGAGCGTCGAATCATGCGTCGTCTCATGGCAACGGGAACGGCGTCAGCTTGGCACAGCCGCCACCATATGACGAGGCGCGGCCGTAAGCCAGGGCAGGGGAGATCAGTCGGGGCGCTTCATCCGGAACAGGTTGCCGGCGTCGATGCCGAAGTAATCGGCGGGCCCGCCGGCGCGCATGATGGGGGCCGCAGCGACCGTGTCGAAGATGCCGTCGACCAGTAGGCGCTGGTCGATGTGCACGCCCACCACTTCGCCGATCGTCAGCCAGTTCTCGGTCGGTTCGCCGGCGGCGGTGTGTAGATGCACGACCTGGCTCAGCCGGCACTCCATGGCAACCGTCGCCTCGGCCACCCGCGGTGGCTCGACCACGCGTGACGGGGCGGGGGTCAGGCCGGCGAGTTCGAATTCGTCAACCTCGGGGTCGACGCCGGCCGAACTCCGGTTCATGGCCTCGGCGAGATGGCGGGTGGCGAGATGCCAGACGAATTCACCGGTCGCCTCGATATTGCGCACGCTGTCCTTGTAGCCGTAGCTGGAGAACGCGAGCATCGGCGGTGCGGCGTTGATGGCGTTGAAGAAGCTGTAGGGCGCGAGGTTGCGATGCCCCCGATCGTCGATGCTGGACACCCAGCCGATCGGTCGCGGCGCGATGATCGCCTTGAATGGGTCGTGGGGCAGACCGTGGCCCTGCGCGGGCTCGTAGAAATGATAGGCCATGCAATGCGTTGGCTTGATTGAGGCCCGCCAGCCTAACCTAGGTGGAGCGCTTGCGGCAGACCGCCTGCCGATCGTCGAAACGATCGTCAACGCTTGCTCGACCGGCGGCCGCTGCGCAGCGACGCCTCGGTGAGGTCTATATCGGCCAAAAGCCGGCGCATGGTCACGTCGTTGATCTCGAGCCGGCCGCGCAGCCGATAGAGCTCCTCGCGCTCGGCGTTGAGCGCGGCCAGGCGCAGCGTGCGCTCCATGGCGAAGCTACGGCGCGCGCGTTGCTTTTCCTCGGCGTCGGATTCCGGATCGAGCCAGGGTCGATAGGCGGCCATCACGCGCGCCGCGACTTCCGCGTACAGCGACGCCTCGTCGGGATCGTCGGACTCTTCCTTGCGCTGTTCGCTCATGCGATCGAGCGCCTGGATCGCCGCCGTCGCCGAGGCGGCGCGCGCGTTGCGCTCTTCGGTCGCCCCCGGATCGTCCGCCGGCAGCCGGATGCGCCGTAGCAGCGACGGCAGGGTGACGGTGGCGATGATCAGCGACAACAAAATCACTCCGGCCGCGATAAACACGAATACCCCGCGGCCCGGGAACGGCGTGCCGTCGCTCTCGGTCAGCGGCAGGGAGAGCACGGCGGCCAGCGTGATTGCGCCGCGCACGCCGGCCAGCGTCGTGGTCGCGATGATGCGGCTCGATACGCGGATCGCAGTCTCGCCGCGCCTGCGCGCGCGTATCACCACCAGCTTGAGCATGACCCAAACCCACAAACCGCGCGTCACCATCAGCAGGGCGAGTATGGCGACCGGATAAATCGCCAGATGCAGCCAATCGACGCCGATCGATGCCCGGGCTTCGCCGACGTGGGCGAGAATGGCGGGAATCTGCTGGCCGAGCAGAACGAATATCACACCGTTGAACACGAATTCGAGCATCGCCCACATGCCGCGGTTCTGCATGCGCGTGGTGAGTTCGCCCTTGAGCGTATCGATGCTGTTGAGCGTCATGCCCGCCGCCACCGCCGATAGGATGCCGGAGACCCCCAGATGCTCGCCCATGAGATAAGCGCCGAACGGCAACAGCAGGAGCAGGGCCACATGACTGGACGGATCGTCGCCGCGCCAGCGGGTCAGAAAATAGCGAATCTGCGCGAACAGCCAGGCAAGCGCCCAGCCAACGGCCAGGCCGCCGGCGGCGATGATCAGGAAACTGAGCGCCGCGCTGGGCAACGAGAAGGTTCCGGTCAGGGCCGCCGCTACGCCAAAGCGCAGCGCGACCAGGCCGGAGGCGTCGTTCATCAACGATTCGCCCTGCAGGATATGCAGCAGGCGCGCCGGAATACGGGCGTTACCGATAATCGCGGATACCGCCACCGGATCGGTTGGCGAAAGCACCGCGCCGAGCGCGAAGCCGGCGGCCAGCGGAATGGCCGGAATCAACCAGTGTACGAAGAAACCGACGCACACCACGGTGAGCATGACCAAACCGAGCGCCAGCGCGGTGATCGGCGCGAGCAGGCGGCGAAACTCGCGCTGCGGCATGCGCCAGGCGTCGGCAAACAGCAACGGCGGGATAAACAGCAAAAAGAACAGCTCGGGATCGAGCCTTACGTGCAGCCCGGAACTCGGCACCGCCAGCGCGGCGCCGAGCGCGATTTGTACCAGCGGCCGTGGCAGGCGAAACGGCAGCAGGCCGATCAGCACACCGGATACGGCCACTGTCAACAGCAGAATGAGGGTGGTAAAAACAATCGTCATTGTGCTTTAAAGTCTTCTGATCTCGTGCCGCGCCGGCCGCGCGCAAGCATACCGATCTCCGGTTTGGGGATATATCGAGAATGACCCGGATCGCAGACCAGGGCGGCGACCAGAGCGACAACTTTCGTGGCGATTATTGTAGAACCCGCGCCGTGTCGCGAGCGGCGAGCTGGGCAGCGGGGCGGCGCTCGCGCATGATGGAGCCGCCCTGCGAACCATATTGTCCATGACGCGCATTGAAGACTGGTCGGCGCTGACCGGCCCGGAACTGGCCGCGATCGGCGGTAACGATCCGGTGGCGCTGCTACCGGTGGCCGCGATCGAGCAGCACGGCCCCCATCTGCCGCTGGCCACCGATGTCACCATCGGCGCCGGCATCATCGACGCGGCCTGCAACTACCTGCGCAGCCAAGCCGCGGCGCTCGATCTCGTGGTGATGCCGTGTCTTGTGCTCGGCGCCAGTCTTGAGCATACGAGTTTCGCCGGCACGCTGAGCCTCGGCGCCGAGCAGGCGATCGCCCAGATCCGCGCCGTCGGCGCGGGAGCGGCCGCGGCCGGTATCCGTCGTTTGGTCATCTTCAACAGTCACGGCGGCAACAAGGCCGTGCTCGATTTGGCCGCGCTCAAGCTGCGCGCCGAGTTCGGCATGCTCGCGGTCAAGGCCAGCTATTTTCGCTTCGCGCCGCCGGCGAACGCGCTGGCCGCCGAAGAACTGGCGCACGGCCTGCACGGCGGGGCGCTCGAGACATCGATGATGCTGCATCTGGCGCCGCGCAGCGTTCGGTCCGAGGCGCTCGCCGATCATCCCGGGCTTGGGGCGCGGCGGGCGCGTGCCGGCGCCACACTCGGCCCGGAGGGCGATGCCGGTTTCGCCTGGATGGCCGAGGATTTGCATCCGGCCGGGGTGGCCGGCAACGCCGCCGCGGCCGATGCCGCGACCGGCGCACGGCTGGTCGAGACGTTCGGGCGGCGACTGGCGCAAATCGTGGTCGAAACCGCAGCCTTCGATCCGGCAACGCTCGGCGGCGCGCCGGGTGAATAGGGGCCAACTCACGAAACGGAGAAAATCGTACGCTAGAGCACCTTCGATCACGATCTTACGGCGAACAGCCGCCACGATCCGTGGTCATGCCATCTGTCGGTTCAAACGCCGTACGCCGCCAATCCGTCGGCGCGTGAAACCTTGCCGACATAGTCCAGATCGCGGCGCGCGGCCGCATCGCTCGAAGTGATGATAAGGCGTCATATCGGCTAAGACCGAGCTATGCTCAATCGTGGTGTATAAGCGAATTTGAAACAGGCGGCGTATCCGGCTGGAATGGAAGTACCAGCAACCACCCAGCCATGAAGGATACGCCATGGATTACGATACGCATGAGCCCGAGACAAGACCAGCAACCGACGTCGACGATCCGCTTACCGACCTGCTGCGCCGCGGCGCACGCGACTTGCTGAGACAAGCCGTGGAAGCCGAGCTACAAACCTTT
>NZ_DASSKM010000122.1:0-6526 GCF_035690525.1 Salinisphaera sp. | reverse complement strand
AACCCCAAATCGTGTCAGCCAAGACGCAGAGCGCCGACCGCAGTCATTCTGCGGTCAAGCTCTGCAACGCCGGATGGCGCGATTTGGGGCCGCAACCCGAAGGGCCGGGGCCATTTTGCCGCAATCCTGCGTTGCAGCGCGCTACGGTAGAATGACTACCGTACGCCCGCTGCGCCTTGTCTTGCGACAAAATGGCCGCCGGCGCGGCGTCGTATGAAGCGGCAACAGGCCCTATATTGTCGCATGTTGCGCGGTGCTACGAAGCGCCTAACGCCCGCAGGCCGCGCGAATCGCGGCCGCCGTGGTCTCCCAATCCAGGCATTCGTCGGTAATCGATACGCCGTAGGTCAAATCCGCGCCGAGCGGCTGTTTGCCGTGCGCGATATGGCTTTCCAGCATGACCCCGGCGATCGCCGATTCGCCGGCCCGCCGGCGCGCGGTCAGATCGGCCATGACCTCGGCCTGGCGTGCGGCGACCTTGCCGCTGTTGGCATGGCTGCAGTCGACGATCAGACGTTCGCACGCGCCGACCGCGGCCAGCGCCTCGCTGGCCCGGGAGACGCTAGTCGCGTCGTGATTCGCGCCGTGGCGCCCGCCGCGCAGCACCAGATGCGCATCCGGGTTACCCGGCGCGGCGATCGCCGCCGGCCGGCCGTCGCGATCGGTGCCGAGATAACACTGCGGATGCGCGGCCGCGGAAACGGCATCGATCGCGGTGCCGATCGAGCCGTCGGTGCCGTTCTTGAAACCGACCGGCAATTCCAGCGCGCTGGCGCGCTCGCGGTGGGTCTGGGATTCCGTCGTGCGTGCGCCGATCGCCGCCCAGGACAACACGTCCGACAAGTAGTCCGCCACGATCGGCGTGAGCAGTTCGGTGGCGATCGGCAAGCCCAACTCGGCCAGCTCGATCAGCAGGCCGCGCGACGCCGCCAGGCCGGCGTCGATATCGTTGCCGCCATCGAGATGCGGATCGTGCAGCAGACCTTTCCAGCCCACCGTGGTCCGTGGTTTTTCCACATACGCGCGCATCACCAGCACCGCCTCGTCGGCGCACTCCTCGGCCAGTTCGGCCAGCCGCGCGCCGTAATCGAGCGCCGAGGCCCGGTCGTGCAGCGAGCACGGCCCGGTGATGACCAACAAGCGCGGATCGCGGCCGGCGAGCACGTCACGCACCACATCGCGCTGGTGGGCGATACGCGCGGCCAGCAACGGCTCCACGGGCAGCCGCGCGGCCAGTTCGGCCGGCGTGCTCAACCGTGTCGGCGTGGCGCGGGGGCGGGATTCGGTTTCGAGATTACAGGCTGTGGCGTGTTGCCGGGACATGATCGGCTCCCAGTTCGCACCGCAACGCGGCGCAGGTCGACGGAATGGCGGACGGTCGAGCAGCCGGGCATGGCGCCGGGCCCCGGTAGAAAAACTGGTATGACATGAAAAGGCGGATCACGATTTTCGTCTCCTCGCGTTGCATTGCTGGCCTCGCCGGCAAGAAAAAACCCCCGGCCGGGAGATCCGACCGGGGGTTTTGGCAAACGCGTGGTCAGGCTCCCGGGTCCGGGCGCCTGTCCGTATCGGTTCAGGCGCCTATGCGGCTAAACCAATACCCGTAAAACTGGTGCGATCGCGATTCCACGCCTGCACACGCCGCCGCCGTGGCGACTGCGATAAGCTGGGTTGAAGCGGAATCACACATAACGCGATAGAGGTTAGGCCAGACCGGGCGGGAAAATCAACAAAAAATTCGCCGGCATCCGCTCAGAAGGTTTCGCGGGCGATGGCCACGATGCGCTCGCGCAGCCAGCGGTGCGCGGGGTCGTGATGATCCAGTGCGCCCCAGGCGATGCCGATCTGGAATTCGCTCAGTTCGATCGGCGGCTCGAGCACCGCGAGACCGAGATGGCGCGCCTGATAGCGCGCGATCCGGGCCGGTAGGGTCGCGATCATATGGCTTTCGGCCACCAGTTGGCGCGGCAATTGGTAATGCCGGGTGAGCACGCTGATCTCGCGCGCCAGTCCGCGATCGGCCAGCGCCTCGTCCAGGCGCGACAGGCCCACGCCGGTCTGAGTGATCAGCACGTGCCGCTGGGCCAGAAAAACCTCCAGCGTGAGCGCGCCGCCGGTCTCGGCCAGCGCCGGATGATCCCGGCGGATCAGACAGGCGAGCCGGTCGCGCCACAGCCGTTGATGATGGAAATTAGCCGGCAACTGGCCGAACTGATTGACCAGAAAATCCGCCTCGCCGCGCTCGATCTGGCCAATCGCGTCCCCAGAGGCCGACAGAATATTGAGCGCGATATGCGGCGCCTCGGTTTCGAGTACGGCGACCACGTGCGGCATGAGCACCGAGGCCGCGTAGTCGGTGATCAGTAGGGTGAACAGCCGTTCGGCGGTGGCCGGCTCGAAGGCCCGGTTGGGCGCGATCGCGGCTTCCATTTGGGCGAGCGCGTGGCGCAGCGGACGCCGCAGCTGCTCGGCCCGCGCGGTGGGCTGCATACCGCCGGCGGTGCGCACCAAAACCGGGTCGCCGAGCAGCTTGCGCAGGCGCTTGAGCGCGTTGCTCATGGCCGGCTGGGTGATGTGCATCGCCTCGGCCGCGCGGGTCACGCTACGCTCGCGCAACAGCGCATCCAGCATCACCAGCAGATTAAGATCGATATCGCGAATATTCACCGGATGAATGATAGCGCCGGCCGCGCTGATCGACGAATCGGCGCGGCGCATTTTTTGGCACACCTATCGTGCATTCGATGCCCGCGGCCCGCAGAATAGCGCTCTTCGCTCAACCGCTTCTGCCCGCATGACCGCTACGCGCGCCACTCGCGACGTCGGCAACCGCCGCCTGTTGACGCTGGCCGGCCTGCTCCTGGTCGCGCTCAATCTGCGTCCAGCGCTGACCAGCGTATCGCCGGTGCTCACGCGGATCGGCGACGGGCTCGGCCTGACATCGACCGGTCTGGGCGCGCTGACCACCCTGCCGGTGTTCTGCCTGGGGCTAGCCGCCCCGCTCGCACCGCGCCTGGCGCGCCGGCTGGGGCCGGAGCGCGCCGTGCTCGCGGCTCTCGTGATTCTGGCGCTGGCGCTGATCGCACGCCCCTACACCGCCGGTCCGGGCCTGTTCATCGGCACCGCGATCGCCGGCGGCGCCATCGGCATCATGGGGGTGCTGCTGCCCGGCCTGGTCAAACGCGATTTTCCCAGTAATGTCGGCATCATGACCGGGCTCTACACCATGGCGCTGAACCTCGGCGCCTCGCTGGCCGCCGGCGCCACCGAGCCGCTGCGGCTGGCCTTCGGCGGCGCCTGGCGGCCCGCACTGGCGTTCTGGCTGATACCCGCGGTGGTCGCGGCGCTGGCCTGGATCGCCCAGATGCACGCCGTCGCCAAGCCCGCCGCCAAGCCAGGCGGGCCCCAACGCGTCTATCGCGATCCGCTGGCCTGGCAGGTCACGGCCTTCATGGGGCTGCAGAGCACGTTGGCCTATATTGTGTTCGGTTGGCTGCCGACCATTCTCGCGGACCGCGGCATGGCGCCGGTCGCCGCGGGCCTGGCGTTGTCGGTCTCGATTCTGGTTCAGGTCGGGAGCGCGCTCGCCGCCCCGGCCATCGGCGCTCGGATGCGCGACCAGCGCGTCGTGCTGAGCCTGGTCGTGACGATTACGCTGACCGGGCTGGCCGGCTGCCTCTATGCGCCGCTGTCGCAGATCTGGTTCTGGATCGCGGTGCTGGGCCTCGGCCAGGGCGGCAGCTTCGCCATGGCGCTCACCCTGCTTGCGCTGCGCGCCTCGGACGCCCAAACGGCCTCCGAACTGTCCGGCATGGCGCAGGGGGTCGGCTATGTCACCGCCGCCCTCGGGCCGTTGGCGGTGGGTCTGATCCATCAGTGGTACGGCACGTGGTCGGCGATCGGCGTGTTCATCGGCCTGATCGGGCTGGCGGCGATCGCCGCCGGGCTCGGCGCCGGCCGAAATCGGCTGGTTTGCCCGCACTAATCCTGCCATGACACATCGCGGCCGATTCCGACCACGCCGCGCGCTCGCAGCGGTCGGCCTGGCGCTTCTGGCCGGCTGTGTCCAGGCGCCGCTGCCCGGCCCGATACGGCCGGCGCCCGGCGCGCCGCCGGCCGGGGCGATCGCCTACCCCGCGCCCGGCCCGCCGTTTCTGGCCACTGCCGACGACCCGTTCTATCGGCAACCCGGCGCGACCCGGCTGGCGGCGATGGCGCCGGGTACCATCATCCGCTACCGCCCGATCGTGCCGCGCGCCTATCGGGTCAGCCATGTGCAGGCGCACGCCTGGCAGTTCGTCTATCGCAGCACCGATACCCAGGGCGCGCCGGTCGCGGACGTGGCCACGCTTGTCGTACCGCCGCGAGCGCGCCGCCGGTTATTGTCCTATCAGGTCGCCTACGATGCGTTGAACCCGGTCTGCGCGCCGTCGCAGGAGATCGTGCGCGGCACCCTGATCGAGCAATGGTTCGTTTCCAAGGCGCTGCGCCGCGGCTGGCCGGTGCTGCTACCGGACTACGAAGGCCCGAAGCAGGCTTTCGGCGCCGGACGCAACGCCGGCTATGCGGTGCTGGATGCGATTCGGGCGGCGCGCGCGTTCGCGCCGGCCCGGCTTATCGATGCCGAGGCGCCGGTCGCGCTGTGGGGCTATTCCGGCGGCGCCTTCGCCAGCCTATGGGCCGGCGAGCTGGCGGCCAATTATGCGCCGGGGCTGCCGATCGTCGGCATCGCCGCGGGCGGACCACCGGCCAACCCGCTCGCCACCGCCCGCCATATCGACGGCGGCGTTTTCGCCGGCATTTATTTCGAAGCCGCGCTCGGGCTCGCCCGCGCCTACCCCGGGCTCGAACTCGACCGCTTGCTCAACGGGCACGGCCGGGCCATGCGGCGCAAGCTCGCCCATAGCTGCCTCGGTCAGGAGCTGGCCTGGGTCCGCGATCCGCTGCTGTCCGGTTACAGCTTCGCCGAGATGAAGCACTACGTGACGGTCGACGACCTGCTGTCGCTGCCCGCGGTGGCGACCGTGGCCCGCGCCAACCGGCTGGGCGGCCACGGCCTGCCCGCGCCGCTGTTCTATTACGCGGGCTGGTTCGATCAGCTTACCCCGCGCGATCAGGCGCGCGCGCTCGCACGGCGTTATTGCGACGCCGGGGTGGCGGTGGATTTCGACTGGATCGTGGGAGAGCATCTGTCCAGCGCCTTGATCGGCGCCGGCGGCGCGCTCGATTTTCTGAGCCGCCGCTTCGCGCGCCGCCGCACCCCCGACGACTGCCCGTCGATCGAGAACAAATGGCCGGCTCGGGCGGCATCGGGATAGCCGGCAGCGCCCGGCTCAATCGACGACGCGCCAGTCGTGGACGATATCCGGCTCGTTGTCGTCGGCCGCGAACGACCACAGCGTGTCGTCGCCGGCCGCGGCGATCGACAACCGCCCGCGCGGCAGGAACACCCCGGTATCCAGCCAGCGCGTGTTGGCGTGCGCCACCGCCGCCGGCATCGGCGTATGCCCGAAGAACACGCGATCCACGCCCGTGACGCCGATCTCCATGCGCGCCCGGTGGCCGTCGAGCCGCGCCTGCAGCGCGCCCGCGCGTTCGCGGCTCCATACCGCGTGATCGAGCACGGCGTCGCGTTCGTCCGCATCAACAAGCGCCGCCATCGTCGCGGGCCAGCTGGCAAAAGGCACATCGGCGTGCACCAGACCGATCTGGCGACCGTCGGCGAGTTCGACCGCCAACGCATAAGGCAAGCGGCCGATCGGCGCCAGCAGCGCGCCCGCCTGCGCATCGGCGATGTGCTCGAACCAGGCGCCGCCGTTGTGGTACCACAACGCGCGGGCGCCCGGGTCATGGCGCTCGCCGCCGACCGCGTCGAGCATCATCTGCTCGTGGTTGCCGCGGATGGCGAAGAACCAGGGCTGGATCAGAAAATCGGCCGCACGGGGGCTCTCCGGCCCGCGATCGATGAGATCGCCGACCGACAGCAGCCGGTCGCGTTCCGGATCGAAACCGAGCCGCGACAACGCCGACTCGAGCAGGCCGAAATGGCCGTGGATATCGCCCACGACATAATCCTCGCCGCGGGTATTCGGCGACAACCGCTGAATGCGTTCGAAACTCTGCATACGCCATGCATCCATGCGCGCCGCAGTCCGGCCTACGGCGAAACCTGCTTGGTCGGCATGACCAAAATTTCCTGGGCGTTGACGTGGCCCGGCTGGGCGAAGGCATAGACCAGCGAGTTGGCGATATCTTCCGCGGTCAGCGCCTCGACCTTGTCGCGGCGTTCGGCCATCGCCTCTTCGGTTACGTTGAAGCCCCAGTTGGTGTAGACCGCACCGGGCTCGATTAGCGATACGCGGATACCCTCGCCGCCAAGTTCCTTGCGCAGGGCGTCATGGAAACCGACCACCGCGAACTTGGTCGCGTTATACACCGACCAGCCCGGCACGCCGTAACGTCCGCCCACGCTGGAGACGGTCGAAATCATCGGCGCCGCGCGGCCTTTCATCAGCGGGATGGCGGC
>NZ_DASSKM010000121.1:0-14417 GCF_035690525.1 Salinisphaera sp. | reverse complement strand
CCTGCCGGTCGCCGCGCTGCATATCGACGGCCTGCGCGGGGCCAGCGAGATCGAGACCGTGGCCGCCCGGCTGGCCGGAGATACGAAGCTATCGATCGGCGCGGTCGACGGCCGCAATATCTGGAAGACCGATCTGGCCGCGGCGAAGGAGCGCCTGGAACGGGTCAAAACCACGATCGGCGGCGACCGGCTCATGGTCGGCCCGGCCTGCTCGCTGCTGCACAGCCCGGTGACCCTGAAGAGCGAAACCAAGCTGGACGCCGACCTGAAAAACTGGCTGGCCTTCGCCGAGGAAAAGCTGGCTGAAATTGTGTGCCTGGCGCATGCCGCCGACGGCGATATTGACCCATCCGTGTTCAGGGCTAACGCCCGCGCCATGGCGGATCGACGCGATTCGAAGTTGATCCACGACGCGTTCGTGGGCAGGCGCGTGGCCGGTCTCACGGCCGACGATTATCGCCGCAAATCGCCTTACGCCGAACGTGCGCGCCAACAACAGGCCAAGCTCAACCTGCCGGCTTTTCCGACCACGACCATCGGCTCATTCCCGCAGACACAGGACGTGCGCAAGGCAAGAGCGGCGCACAAAAAAGGCAAACTCTCGGATGCCGATTACGATGCGTTCCTGCGGGAGCAGATCGATGCCGCGATCGCCATGCAGGAGGAAATGGGTTTCGACATGCTCGTGCACGGCGAATTCGAGCGCAACGACATGGTCGAGTACTTCGGCGAGCAACTCGAAGGTTATGCGTTCACCAAACTCGGTTGGGTGCAATCCTACGGCTCGCGCTACGTCAAGCCGCCGATCATCTACGGCGATGTCTCGCGGCCCGCGCCGATGACGGTCAAGTGGTCGAAATACGCCCAGTCGCGGACCGACAAGCCGATGAAGGGCATGCTCACCGGGCCGGTAACGATGGTGCAGTGGGCGTTCGTGCGCGACGACCAACCCAGATCCGAGACGGTCAAGCAGGTTGCGCTCGCGATCCGCGACGAGATCGCCGACCTGGAAGCGGCCGGGCTGGCGGCGATCCAATGCGACGAAGCAGCGTTCCGCGAGGGCCTGCCGCTGCGTCGCGCCGACTGGGCCGAGTACCTCGACTGGGCCACGGCGGCTTTCCGCCTGTCCGCCGGCGCTGTGGCCGATGCCACCCAGATGCACACCCACATGTGCTACTCGGAGTTCAACGACATTATCGAGGCCATCGCGCAAATGGATGCCGACTGCATTTCCATCGAGACCTCGCGGTCCCAGATGGAACTGCTGGACGCCTTCGTGAAATTCAAATATCCGAACGAGATCGGCCCTGGCATCTACGATATCCACAGCCCACGGGTGCCCGAGAAGCAGGAAATGATCGACCTGCTGAAAAAGGCTACCCAAGTGCTGCCGCCCGAGCGCATCTGGGTCAACCCCGACTGCGGGTTGAAGACCCGCGGTTGGGCCGAGGTCGAGCCCGCGCTCAAGCACATGGTCGAGGCGGCCCGCGAGCTGCGGCGCGCCAAGGCGGCGTGAAATCGCCGGGATCGCGCCTACTCGCATGGCGATGAAAAACAGACCGGGCGGCCGCGCCCGGTCTTTTCCTATCCGCCAAACAAAAATTTGACAGCGCGACATTTCCAGGATAATTAGAGCGAAAAGAGACTTTACCTCCACAAAAACGAACACAGGGGAATCGGGATGCGCGATCGTGTACAACGAGGGCTGCTCTGCGCCAGCCTCATCCTCGTCGCGGCGATGTTGAGTCCAGTGGCCGGAGCATCCCAAGCCGACGATGCGGCGGCGGTTCGCGACTTCAAATTGAACACCGACTATCTACACCGCTGGATGGCGGTCAAGCGCAATGCGGCGGATCAGGGTGTGCGCATGCGGCTGTTCAAGATGCACGACGGAAAAATGACGGCGGTCGGCGGCAATTCGCTGAATGCGATGAGCGCGCATCTCGACGCCGAGCCGGGGGTGCACGCCATCCTCGCCGAGCACGACATGAGCGCACGGGGTTTTATCCTGGGCTCGTTTGCGTTGATGTCGGCCCGCCTGGCGCTGATACCGCATGCCGAGGGTTCGAACGTCAATCCCGATAACGTCGCGTTCGTGAAGGCGCACAAGGACGAGATCGACCGCTTCATTCGCCAGAATCTCCAAGCCCACGCCAACACGCGCTGAGCCGGACGAAACGGGCGCGGATTCGGCGTATGGCCGGGGCAAGCGCCCATAGCGCTCGAATACGGATGCGCTCGGTGCGCGTCGCCCTGTTGCTATGGGCTCTGGCGAGCGCCGCGCCGGTCGCATGGGCCGCCGGCGTGCAGACGCTCGGCCAGATGGCTCGGGCCGAAGGTTGGGATCCGGACGCCGTCTCCGTACCCGGTTATCTCAACATGGAAAAGCATATTCCACGCGATTTCCCGGTGCCCGCCGATGCCCACGATCTGACGGCCAGCAACGCGGTTCCGTTCGTGGGGATAAAAGGAGTAACCGCGGAAGAGGCCGAGCCTTTCTATCACAAGATGTTTGCCCGGCTCGGCTGGTCGATTCACAAGGAAGTGAAACTACCCGGCTACATCAACTTCATCGCCTGCCCCGAGACCGGCTGGTGCGTGAACCTGTCCGCTGCTTCGCCCGGCGGCGCGGTAAGTCCGCCCGGTCTGAACATGCAGTTCTTCCCGCGCGACGCCCATCTATGAACGCCGCCCTCAGCGCCTGCTGCGGCATCGCCACCGCCTTGGCGTGCGCCGCAAGCGCGGCCGCGACGGATATCAACCGCCCGCCGCCGGTGCACTATCCGGCCGTGTCCGCCGAGGGCGCTGACATTGCCGTATTCGTGCCTTCCGGCTGGCGTATCGAAAAGCAGGAAACGGGCGATCTCAACGGCGACGGCCGGGCCGACCGCGCGCTGATTCTGCACGACGACGATCCGGCGCTGCGCGTGCCCCTGCCGTTTGACGACAGTTCGAAGGTCGATACCAACCCGCGGCTGCTGGTCGTGCTCTTTGCCCGCGCCGAAGGCGGTTTTCGCCGGGCGCTTGCCAACCACACCCTTATTCCGCGGGTCGATAGCGGCCGTATGGACGATCCCATCGACGGCGTCGTCGCCAGCGATTTTGCGATTACCGACGGTACGCTGCAGATCGCCCTTGGCGGTTTCGGCGCGGAGATGTATCAGCCGGCCTATACCTTTCGCTGGCGCGACGGCGCCTTTCGGCTGATCGTGTTCGAGTACAGCAAAGTCCATCGCATGAGCGGTGCGGTTCATGAACTGCATATCGATTATCGCACTCGGCGCATCGAGCGCCGCCGCGGCAATATTGCCGACGACAAGGAAACCGTGCGTCACGGCCAGCTCCCTCCGGGGCCGCTGCCCACGCTGGACCAGATCGGCGATGGGCTGGCTTTCGACCCATTGGCGGCGGGCGAATGAACCGTCATTGGGCGGCCTGCGCCGCGGTCGGCCTGCTCGTCCTGCCGTGGCCCGCGGCGGCCTGGAACTGGGCGTACGACGATAGCGAGCGCGCACAGGGTGCCGAGTTCGCGCAGTCCAAGGCCATCTGCCGCCGGCTCGAGGACCGCAAACCGCCGCCGGCCGACCGGCCCGACGCGGCCCAGCGCAAGAAGCTCGCCGGCTGCGACGCCGGCGCACTGTACTACGGGATCGGTGAGCCGCGCCAACCGGAACGCGCGCGCCAATGCGCCTTCATCGAAGCCGAGCAAGCGGGCGACGACGCCGGCGATCGGTCGTTCTTCGGGCTCAGCGTGCTGATGATGATCTACGCCAACGGGCGAGGTGCTGAGCGCGATCTCGATCTAGCCACGGCGCTGGCCTGCCGCATACACGGCCCGCCGGCCGAGGTGGACCATCGCGTCAAGCATTTGCACAAACTGGCCGCCAAGCATTGGCAGGGCCATGATTTCGACTACTGCGACGACATCATCACTACCATGTCGGCCAACCTGTGCGCGGCGCGCAACGCGTCCATGGTCAGCGCGAAGCGCGAAGCCCGGCTGGACCGGATCGCCGCCGGCTGGCCGGCGGACGTGCGCCGCGCCTTCGCCGGGCTGCGCGACGCCGAGCAGGTTTATGCTAAGACCAGCGCGGACAACGAAGTCGATCTGACCGGCACGGCGCGCGCCATTTTAACGATCCACCAGGGACTACATCTCCACAAGGTCTTCGAGCAGTTGCTCAACCGGTTGGAAAAGGGCGATCTGCCGGCCGGCGCGGCGGCTGACTACAAGCCGGCCGATACGCGCCTCAACGAAGTCTATCGGCGCATCATGGCGCTCAAGACGCCGCCGGACGAGCGCGGCCCTTACGGCACGGCCGACAGCCTGCCCTGGATCACGGTCACCCACGCCGGCATCCGCAAAACCGAGCGCGTCTGGCTGCGTTATCGCGAGGCGTGGGTCGATTTCGCGAAACAGCGCTATCCGGACCTGCCGGCCGATGCGCTGCGCGCGGTGCTGACCCGCCAGCGGATCGACGAGCTCAAGCCATTTTTGGCCCATTCTTGAGGAGCGGGCGGCACAACCGGATCCGAAATACCGGCTACTGCCATGCAGAAACGACAGGATTGACGATACAGGGGGACAAAAGCCATGCGTCAGCGCAGACTCGCCGCGACCACGGCCGCATTTTTCGGATTGATCTGGGTCCTCTGCGGCGCACTGACAACGCCCGTAATCGCGGCGCCGGCAGCCGATGGCGGCAACGCCTTCGGGCTTAGCGCCAAGGATCAGCGGCAGTTGGAACAACTGCGGCAAATGGAGCGCTCCGGAAAACTCGAAGAGTGCTTGCAAATCAGCTTTTCGATGATGGAAGTCATGTATCCCTTTTCCATGGCGGCCGCCGCATCGCACTATGACATTCCGGGCACCCAGCCGAAACCGGGAACACTCACCGAGGGCGGCAAGCTGCTCGAGGATTTGAGTGCGAATATTGCCGACGAAGTTCCCAGCGACGCCCTGTACAAGCTCGGCCGGCAAGTCGCGCTTCAGGAGGGCAAACGGCCGCTCGAAATAACGCCGGAGATGCAGGCCCAGATGGATCGGATAGCAGCCTGGCTGGATGCCCACTGCCATCCGCAAAACAACAAAAAGGGCGAAACGGAGCCCTCGATCGGATCGGCCAAGGCCGCGCAGCCGGTGCCGAATGTTTCGACCGATGCCCCGGGTGTCGCATTCGGCAAGCTCTCGGCGAACGATGCGGCGATCGTGAAAGCAGCCCAGGGCATCCAGCTTGGCGATCCTGGCGCAGCGAACATCCAGATCATTTTCGATCCCAATGCGCCTTATGGCGCCAAGCTTTATCGGTATCTGCGCCAGGCCCATCCGGATCTGGCGATCCGGTGGGTACCCATCGCTTATTTCGGCAAGACAAGCAAGGCGGTGACCGCGATCCTACTCAACTCCCGCCATCCCAAGCGGGATTTGCATACAGACCTTCGCTATTACAATTTCGATCGCCATGAGGGCGGCGTGCAACCGGGAAGAGGCCATTCTTACTCGTTACCACCCGAGCAGAAACGGTTGCGTAAAGCCTGGGAGAAATGGGGCGGCTATACGCCGATGATCGTCTTTTGCGATCAGTCCGGTCGCTGGCTGCGGGCCGGCGGCAGCGGCAAAGGCGTGATCGACAGCGTACTTGCCCGGGCGCGCGCGTCAGCAGCGAATGCTCATGATACTCCTTGAACGCCGCTGTCCGTTCGGTGCGGCGGCCGCGCTGACGATACTGGCTTTGGCCGGCTGCGGCGACGGCGCCGGGACGAGCACGCCGAAAAACTGAGTGGCTACGACCAGATCGTCAAAGCCGCTGAGGCGGTCTCTTTGTTCTCACTTGCCAGGCGCACACTGGCGGCCGCCAATTCAAAGCAGGTCCACGTCGCCGGTTCGTTCGATATCGTTCAGGACTTCCCCAGGACCGACCCGTAGCAGGGATACGCCGGGCATCAGGCCCAGCGCTGCGGATGCTCGGGGTCGAGCACGCCGTCGGTCCAGTCGGACCAGCCGGTAAAAGGAATCGGCCGGCTGTCGTCGAGCCGGCGCAAGCGCTCTGCCCAGCGCGCCTTGGTGTCTTCCAAGTGGGTCCGGAACGCGTTGTCGGCTTGATAGGCGATGCCGCCGCCCTGGATGCCGTGGGCCAGGAAGGGGGCCAATACGCCGAAGCCCATGTAGTAAAGCGAATAATGGATCGGCCATAGCAGCCGCTCGATGGCGCCACCGCGGCCGTAATGCGTGAAACTGCGTGCCGGCCCGCCGGTGGTCACCGAAAGCATCGCGCGCCGCCCGCGGAAATGGCCGGCGTCGTAGCGCCGGCTGCCGGTGTACAGCCCGCCGTAGACGAATACCCGGTCGAACCAGCCTTTCATCATCGCCGGCTGGGCATGCCACCAGAGCGGGAATTGCAGGATCACCAGATCGGCGCGTTCGAGCCGATCGATCTCGCGGGCCACGTCGGCCGGCAGGCTGTCGTTCTCGCTGGCATGGCGTTGCTCGGTCAGCGGCGCAAAGCGCGCGGTATCGGCGCGGGGCTCGTAATGGCGCGGTCCTTCGACGGGATCGAAGCCGTCCGCGTAAAGGTCGGCGATTTCAACCGTGGCCCCGCCAGCTTCCAGTGTTTCGCGTGCGATGCGGGTGAGGGCGCCGTTGAAGGATTTCGGCTCGGGATGGCAATGGACGATGAGCGCGTGCATAAGACATCGGATTCGCGAATTTGTTGGCCAGCATGCGTGTTTCGTCGATGCAATAGAATCGGCATATATCGCAAGACAGGTTTGCATCAATGCAAAACCAGATCGATTGGAATGCGTTGCGCTGGACGCTGGCGATCGGCCGCGCCGGTACGCTGGCAGGCGCGGCGCGCGCACTCGGCGTTAGCCACGCCACGATTTTCAGGCGGCTCAACGCCCTGGAGCGCCGACTCGGTCAGGCGCTGTTCGTCCGTGAACGCAGTGGCTACGTGCCTACCGCGGCCGGCGAGCGCCTGCTGATCGAGGCGGCCGAGATGGAGCGGCACATGCGGGCGCTGGAACAGGATGTCCTTGAAGGCGGTGCCGCGCCGGCCGGTCCGGTCCGGCTGACGACCACGGATACGTTGTTCGACGGGCTGCTCGCGCCGATCCTGGCGGATTGCCGGCGTCGTTATCCGGCGATCACGCTGGAGGCCGCCATTTCGAACGAGACTTTCAGCCTGGCGCGACGCCAGGCCGATCTGGCGGTACGCCCGATGACGAATCCGCCCGAGGCGCTGATCGCCCACCGGCTCGGCCGTATCGCGATGGCGCCCTATGTCGCGACCGTCGCCGATGAAAGCATCGCAACACCGTGGCTCGGCCTGGACGATAGCGTGTTCTTTCCGGCGCTCGCCGAATGGACGCGGCGACAGGGCATCGACGATTCGGGCTGGCGCATCGATACGCTGCTCGGGCTGGCCGCGGCGGTGCGCCGCGGTGCGGGCCGCGCATTGCTGCCGTGCTATCTCGGCGACGCCGATCCGGCGCTCGTTCGCATCGGCGAGCCCGTGCCGGAGCTTACGACCGATCTCTGGCTGCTCGTGCATCCCGATCTGCGGCGCGTGGCCCGCGTGCGCGCCGTGCGTGACCGGATCGTGGGCGCGATCCGGGCCGAGCCGGTCCAGGCAAAGCTTGCCGGGCGCGCCGATCACGATCCAGTCGACCTGTTGTGAAAGACGACGCGGCCACAGGCCGCTCGGCGCATTGTTAAACTACGCGCCTTTCCAGCCCCTGCCGCCCAAGGTTTTCCAGTGAGCATCGTTACCCGCTTCGCCCCGTCTCCGACCGGCTATCTGCATATCGGCGGTGCCCGCACCGCGCTGTATTCCTGGCTGCACGCGCGCCAGAACCGGGGGCGTTTCGTGTTGCGTATCGAGGACACCGATCGCGAGCGCTCCACCGACGAGGCGGTGGCCGCGATTCTCGACGCCATGGCTTGGCTCGATCTCGATCACGACGACGAGATTTATTACCAGACGCAGCGCTTCGGCCGTTATGCCGAGGTGATCGAGCAGTTGCTGGCCGAAGGCAAGGCCTATCGCTGCTATTCGACCGCGGAAGAGGTCGAGGCGATGCGCGAGGCGGCGCGGGCGCGCGGCGAGAAACCGAAATACGACGGCACTTGGCGGCCGATGCCGGGCAAGACCCTACCCGAGCCGCCGGCCGGCGTCGATCCGGTGATCCGGTTCGCCACTCCGCTGGACGGCGTGACGGTCATCCCCGATCTGGTCAAGGGCGAGATCACGATCGCCAACACGGAACTGGACGATCTGATCATCGCCCGCGCCGACGGCACGCCGACCTACAACTTCTGCGTGGTGGTCGACGACATGGACATGGGCATTACCCACGTCATCCGCGGCGACGATCACGTCAACAACACGCCGCGCCAGATCAATATCTTCAAAGCGTTAGTGGAAGGCGAGGTCGGCGACCACGGGCGGCTGCCGTACTACGCCCATGTGCCGATGATTCTCGGCCCCGACGGCAAGCGCCTGTCCAAGCGGCACGGCGCGGTCGGGGTGATGCGTTATCGCGAACAGGGGTTTTTGCCGGATGCGCTGCTCAATTATCTGGTGCGGCTCGGCTGGGCGCACGGCGATCAGGAGATATTCACCCGCGGCCAGATGATCGAACACTTCGATATCGCCAACGTGCAGGGCGGTGCCTCGACCTTCGACCCCGAAAAGCTGCTGTGGGTGAACCAGACACATATCAAGGCGTCCGCGCCGGCCGATCTGGTCGGCGAACTGCGCTGGCACTTGGCGCGTTTCGGCGTGGCGGACACCACCGATCCGCGGTTGGCCGAAATCGCGGACGTTCAGAAGGGCCGCTGCAAGACCATGAAGGAAATGGCCGAGCAGAGCCTGTTCCTGTTTCAAGAGGTGGCCGAGTACGAGCCGAAGGCGGTCAAAAAACATATCAAGACCGCCACGCCGGATATTCTGGCCGAGGTTCGCGATACGCTGGCCGCGCTCGACGGCTGGGATCGCGAGGCGCTGGCGGGCGCGGTCCGGGCGGTGGCCGAAGCCAATGCGCTCGGCATGGGCAAGGTGGCCCAGCCGATTCGTATCGCGCTGACGGGCGGCCCGGTTTCGCCGTCGATCGACGACACGCTCGTGCTGCTGGGCCGCGAGGCCACGTTGGCGCGACTGGACCGGGCGGCCGCGGCCTTTCGCTCGCTTAAGGCAGGCTGAGCCGACCGATCGCCGGCGGCGCACGGTCGGCTTCGTCATGTTTCATCGTGATCGCTTGTGCGCTAGCCACTTGCTGTGCGATCTCGCAATATCATAACGTCGTGCGCATCGATACAATATTTATTCAATTGTAGAGGTCGGCATGGCCACAACCATCGATATCACGGTTCTCGGCGGCGATCGCGCCACACGTATGGCAGAGATGTTCCGCCTGCTGGGCGAGCCGAATCGGTTGTCGCTGGTGTATGCCTGCCTGGAGCGGCCGCAGAGCGTGGCCAGCCTGGCCGAGCAGATCGATATTTCGATGTCGCTGGCCAGCCATCATCTGCGGCTGCTGCGCTCGGCCCGGCTGCTGGCCGCCGAGCGGCGTGGCAAGCAGGTGTTCTACGTGGCCGCCGACGATCATGTCCAGCGTGTGCTACGCGACATGATCGAGCACAGCGATGAATGAGGACGGGCGATGAGCACCGCGCATACGCACGATCACGATCATGACCACGGCGGCCTGGGTGGGCATCACCATCACGGCAGCGGTAAGACGCTGATCTTTTCGCTGTGCTTCACGCTCGCGTTCGCGATCGTGGAGGTCTTCGGCGGCTGGATCGCCGGGTCGCTGGCGCTGCTGTCCGATGCCGGGCATATGTTCACCGATACGTCCTCGCTGGCGATCGGCGCGTTCGCGGCCTGGCTGTCGCGCCGGCCGGCTTCGGCCTCGCATTCCTTCGGCTTACAGCGGGCCGAGGTGCTCGGCGCGCTGGTCAATGCCTTGTTGATGATCGGCGTCGTGGTCGCGATCGCGATTTCGGCGGTCCACCGTTTCTTTCAGCCCGAGCCGGTGAGCGGCGGCACGGTCATGATCATCGCGGCCATTGGCCTGCTGGTGAACATCATCGTCGGCGCTATCCTGCTCAGAGGCGAGCAGACCATGAACGTGCGCGGCGCACTGCTGCACGTGATGGGCGATCTACTTGGCTCGGTCGCCGCGCTGGTGGCCGGCTTCGTGATCCTGGCGACCGGCTGGATGCCGATCGATCCGATTCTGTCGCTGTTTGTCAGCGTACTGATCTCGATCTCGGCCTTCCCGCTGCTGCGCGAGGTGCTGCGGGTGCTGATGGAGGGCGTGCCCAAGGGCGTGGACGCCGGCAACGTCGGGCGGGCGTTGGCCGACGTGGAGGGCGTGCGCTCGGTTCACGATTTGCATATCTGGAGCCTGTCCTCGACCCAGCGCGCGCTGGCCGCCCACGTCGAGATCGCCCGGCTCGCCGACTGGGAGAATATCCTGCCGCGCCTGCAGCAACTGCTGGCGGATCGCTTCTCGATCGATCACACCACGCTGCAGCCGGAGGACAGCGCCACCGCGCGCGGCTGCGCGATTGACGCCGAATGCGGCATCGCCTCGACGCCGCCATAGCGCACTATCGATTGGCGACGGCGGTGCCATAGGAAATGAATGGTCCCGGCCGTCGTCGGGCCCGCTGGTTCGTGATCCCGCGTCTGATGCTGCCGCTGCTAGGCTCGTTATCGCGCCAGTTCGGCGCGCCATCGCATCCGTGCCAAGAGCGCTTTGAGCCGATAAATGGCTTCTCGCACACCACGCGATCGACGGGCAGGCGTGGCTTAGACCAATCGCTAGGTGACAATACGCCACAGAAGGTTATGTTTCTTGTAACACAATATGAGTTATATGAAACGGGCTTAGTGTTATTAAAGGCTTTCCGGATGTGAGGCGTCATGGAGCGACAGACCGAAATACTCGATTTTCTCTGCGAGCAGGAGACTGCCAGCGTAGGAGAGTTGGCCGAGTATTTCGACGTAAGTCGTATGACTATCCATCGCGACATCAGCCGATTGGTGGATCTGCGCTTCGTGCGCAAGGTGCGTGGCGGCGTCACAGTGCTGCCGAGTGTGGTCTTTGAGAGCAATTATCATTATCGAGCGCGGCGTTGTGTGGCCGATAAGCGCGCGCTGGCGCGCCGGGTCGCGGACTTCATCGAGCCGGGCATGACGCTGATGCTAGACGACAGCTCGACTACGGCGGCGTTGGTCGAATTTCTTCCCGAATGTCAGCCGTTGACGATCATCACCAACGCCGCGGCCTTGGTGGAGGCGCTGCGAAATGACGAAGGCTACACCCTGATCTGTCTCGGCGGCCGCTACGACGCGACCATGAACGCGTACTTAGGTATGACCTGCGACTTGGCGCTCGAGCATCTCAGCGCCGATCTGGCCGTATTCTCGGTCGCCGGCGTGCAGAAAGGCTCCGCCTATCTGCAGGAGGATGCCCTGGTGCGGACCAAGCGGACCATGAAGGCCAGCGTCGAACGCAGTGTGTTGGCCTTCGATAGTTCGAAATTCGGCAAGTCGGCATTGCACAAGTTTGCACGGCTGGACTCGTTCGATCATGTATTGACCACCGGCGGCGCCGCTCCGGCGCTGCTTGATGAGCTGGTAGGGGCCGGCGTGCCGCTGGAGGTGGTCTCAGACTAGTAAGCCATCGCCTGAATCGCTTTTAAAAATACCTGCTGAATAGCGCTCGACGGCTTCGCCGACACGTTATTGCCAGGGCGGAATCTAACAATTAATCCGCCGTATTTTTGCTGCAACTGCGAGTAAAAAGGAGGAAGAAATGAATAAATTCGATAATGATGGCCCGGTGGCCAGCCTGTCGGCCGAGGGCATGAAACGGCGGAAATTGCTGAAGATGGCCGGGCTCGGGGCGGCCTCTCTCCCGTTCTTGGGTAATAGTGCTCTAGCGATGGCCGAATCACTCAAGGGAGCGAATATCAACATTGAAATTCTCGGTGTGGCCGGTTGGCCGCCGAGTGCGATGTCGACCAAGATCGGTAACACCATGTTTGCGCCGTACGCTCAGAAGAAGCTTGGTTATAAGGTGCATTTTTCAAGCGCGATGGCGCCTTTCGAGCAGCTTTTCCAAAAAGCCGCGACCTCGCTGGCGACGCATTCGGCCGACTACAGCCTGCTCATCAGCGATTCACAATGGTTGGGCGCCTTCGCCACCCCGGGGTGGATCCTCAAGCTCAACGATATCATCGACAAGAATCCCGATCTGAATATCGACTGGTATTCGGATATCGTGACCGAAGGTTATATGGCCTATCCACAGGGCGAGAAGAGTATTTACGGTCTGCCGCAGGAAGGCGATGTCATGGTGATGTATGTCCGCAAGGACATGCTCGAAGACCCGAAAGAGCAAGACTCGTTCCAGAAGAAATACAACAAGAAGCTGCCTCAGACCTACGACGAGTTCGAGGCCTTGACCTGGAACGACTACAAGGATGTGATGGAGTTCTTCACGCGTCCAGACAAGAACCTGTACGGCATCGGGCTTCAATACGCCAAAACCTACGATAATTTCTCGTGCTACTACTATCCGTTCGTGTTCTCCAAGGGCCAGCATATCTGGAATCCGAAAACACACACCGTGCAGGGCGTACTCAATACCGACGAAAACGCGAAATCGCTGGAAGAGTTTGTTGCCCTGCAGAAATATTGTCCGCCGGGCTCCAACCAGGTCGGTATTCCGGAACTGGCCGATTTATTTACCAGGAGCCGAGTTTTTTCCTGCATCCAGTGGGCGGCCATGGGGCCGACCATGATCCCGGAGGATCTCCGGGGCAAGGTCATGGTGGTTCCGCCGCCGGCGTTTGATGTCAACGGCGAGAAAAAGCGGACCTATACGCTGGGTGGTCAGCCGTGGGTAATCAATGCTTTCAACGATGAGGAGCAACTGGCGGCAGTCATTGATTTCCTGAAGTACTGGTACGCAAAGGACACCCAGCTGGAGTTCGCCAAGCGAGGGGGCAATCCTTGTGTGAAGTCGGTGCTTGAGTCCGACGGATTCGACGATATCCAGCCGTGGTTCCGTGCCTATAAGTACATGTTGGCAAACGGCCGGACCAAGGACTTCTGGCACGACCCCAACTACGCCAAGATGCTCAACGTCCAGCAGCAAGCGTTTACCGCGTATGCGGCGGGTAATGTCAAGGACCCGAAGAAGGTCCTGGATTATGTCGCATACCGGCAGCAGAAGATTCTGTACAACGCTGGTGAAACGGAACAAGCGCCGAAAGGGGATATGCCGAGCTTGCGCTAATACGGCCGACGACCGGCTGGCGCTCCTCGCAGGATACATGGGGCGCCACGCCGGCCGTGATTTCCCCAATCTGTCTACAAAAAGAAACTCTCAATTATGAGTGCCATTTCGACTAACGTCGTTCAAGCCGCCGGCGACCGAGACCGACGGTCTCTTACGGGCCTTTTAAGCCATCATGGCTTTGTCTGGGGGCTGCTTGCGCCGGCGCTGATATTTTTCTGTATTTTTAATGTTATTCCGCTAATATGGATGGTGGGCCTAAGTTTTTATAACTATGCTCTCACCACCGGTAGCCCGCCGGTATACACCGGGCTCGGCAATTACATGTCGCTTCTGGCCAATATCTCCGATTGGTCGGCTTTCAGTCGGACGTTCGTCTTCATGCTCCTGACGGTTTCGCTGTCGGGCCTGATCGGTTCGTTACTGGGGTTGTTTTTCTGGGGCAGCAAAGGCTTGCCGGGGCGACGTATCGCGCTGACCATGCTGTTCACGCCGATGCTCCTCACGCCGGCTTCGGTGGGCGTGTTTTTCTCGCTGATGCTCAATCCGAATTTCGGGGTGATCAGCTATATCGCACAGCTGATCACCGGAGAACGGGCGGCCTTCTTGTCCCATCCGACTTCTGCGCAGGCGGTCGTCCTGCTGGTCGACGTTTGGATGTGGACGCCGTTCATGACTCTCATCACGCTGGCCGCCCTGGCGTCCGTACCGCAAGCGGAATTGGAAGCGGCCAGGGTGGATCGGCTGGGCTGGTTCACCATTTTGAAAAGGGTAATTTTCCCGCATGCCAAGTTCATCCTGATGCTTGGCCTGCTGCTGCGCACGATCGATGCGTTCAAGACTACCGATATCGTCTTGCTGCTAACGCATGGAGGCCCCGGATCGTCGACGGAGCTATTGGGAATGCGGATCTATCGACTCGGATTCAATTCTTTGGACATGGGTAGCGCATCGACGATGGGCGTGGTGGCACTGATCATCGCGATCGGGTTCACCTCGCTTTATCTGTATGTGCTGAGCCTCAGGCGCGTGGAGACATAGCCATGTCCATAACCAATAATGGCCGGGTGAGCGCCACCGGAGCGCGTATCAAGCGAACG
>NZ_DASSKM010000120.1:0-3142 GCF_035690525.1 Salinisphaera sp. | reverse complement strand
GCCGTCGACGGCGGGCGGCGCCTGGGAAGCCAATGGGAAGCTGATCGATAGTCCGCCGCGGATGAACGCCGATCAAATCGGCTGCGCCATCGCTAAGCCGTTTCGTTCTTTTGCAATATTTATCCGCAGATGGACGCAGATACACGCAGATACACGCAGATAGGTAGGACGTATCGCGTACCGTGGCCGGCCTCGCGGCTCGCTCTGCAGTACGCGATGTCACCGGAATTGAAGATGAACCCACTGAAAGGCTGAAGCACTCACCACCATCTGCGTGTATCTGCGGACAATCTTATGAACAATCCTGCTCGGTATTCGACGAACCCAGCGTAATTTCGGTCAACGGCTGGCCCGGCTGCTCGAAGGCCTCCCACAGCTCGCGGTAGCGGCGGCCATCGGTGGGGTGGCACGCCCGGGGCCGGATATCGGCCAGCGGGCGCAGCACGAAAGCGTATTCGAGAATGTCGGCCCTCGGGACGCGGATATCGCCGTTGTCGAGCACCCGGTCGCCGAACAACAGCATATCCAGATCCATCGTGCGCGAGCCGTCGCCGCGAGCCGCGCGGTTGCGCCCGCCGGCCGCTTCGATCGCGCGCAGGCCGGCTTGTACCGCCTCGATCGGTTCCGCGCTCTGAAACGCCACCACCAAATTAACGAAATCCGCGCCCGAAAAGCCGACCGCCGGACAGCTGTAGATCGGCGACACGTCGAGAACGCCGAACCGCGCGCGCAGTCGCTCGAGCGCCGCCGGGACATGTCGCCCGGGCTCGATGTTGGAGCCCACGCCGACCGCCACTTCCGTCATCGGCCGCGCTCCCGGGTAATACGAACGCCCACACCCTTCGCGCCGCGCAGGGCATGCGGCTTATCGAGCCGGAGGGTGACGCGCGCGACCGGGAATTCCGCGAGGATCAGGGCCGCGATCCGCTCCGACAGGGTTTCTACCAGATCGAATTCGCTGGCCTCGACGAAGGCGATGACGCGTTTGGCCACGGCTTTATAATCCAGCGTTTGGACGACGTCATCGGTCGCGGCGGCCGCGCGGATATCGAAATCCATTTCCAGGTCGAGAATGACGCGCTGGCGGATCCGGCGCTCCCAGTCGTACAGACCGATGACCGTATCGATGGCCAACTGATCGATGAAGATCGTATCCACGAATGCTCCCTGCCCGTTGCGATGCTGTTAAAAGCTTTCGGCGGTTCCGGCGCGATCGTACGCGATCGGGGCCGCTTCCGGCGGGCGCAAATCTTCGAGCGGCCAGCGTGCCACGGCCTCCGCGGGCGCGATGCCGGGACGGAAATCGCCGCGGCGCAAATAGCCGGTCAGCGCGATCATCGCTGCATTATCGGTACAGAACGCCTGGCGCGGAAAATGCACCGTGAACCCGTCGCGCGCCGCCCGCCGGGCTAGCGCAGCGCGCAGCGCGGCATTGGCACCGACCCCGCCGGCCACGACCAGACGTTCGATACCGGTCGCCCGGATCGCGCGCGCGCACTTGGCCACCAGCGTATCGACCACCGCCTGCTGGAAACTGGCCGCGATATCGGCATCAACAGCCGGCGAGCGCTCGCTGTGCTTGACCGTCAGCATGACCGCGGTCTTCAGGCCGGAGAACGAAAAATCGAGCCCCGGCCGGGCGCGCATCGGGCGCGGAAAGTCGTAGGCGCGGGGATCGCCGTCGGCGGCCAGCGCGGCTAGCGCCGGGCCGCCGGGGTAGCCGAGCCCGAGTATCTTGGCGGTCTTGTCGAAGGCCTCGCCGACCGCATCGTCCAGGCTGCGCCCGAGTGTCCGGTATCGGCCGAGCCCCTCGACCGCCACCAGCAGGGTGTGCCCGCCGGAGACCAGGAGTGCGACATAGGGAAATGCCGGCGGGTCGGCTTCGAGCAGCGGCGAGAGCAGATGCCCTTCCATGTGGTGCACGCCCAGCACCGGCACGCCCAGGCTCATGCCCAGCCCGGCCGAGACCGACGCCCCGACCAACAGCGCGCCGATCAGGCCCGGGCCGCGGGTGTAGGCGATGCCGGTCAATGCCGGATCGCCGGCCTCGGCACGCACCCGTTCGATCAGCGGCAACAGCTTGCGGATATGATCGCGCGAGGCCAGTTCGGGCACCACGCCGCCATAACCGGCATGCAGATCGACCTGGCTGTACAGCGCATGCGCCATCAGGCCCGATGCGCCGTAGAGCGCGGCCGCGGATTCGTCGCAGGAGCTCTCGATGCCCAGAATGACGGGCGGGCGTTGCAAGAAAGCGTGCTTGGGCGTATCATCCATCGCCCTATCCTAGCCGGTTGTGCCCGCTCGGGTCATCGCCTAGCTATACATCCAGTCGCTATTCATCAGATTTCCCGGAGAGTGATGCTCAATGCCTAGCGTACGCGTCAAAGAGAACGAGCCGTTTGAAGTCGCACTGCGTCGGTTCAAGCGCAGCTGCGAGAAAGCCGGCGTCGTGACCGAAGTACGCCGTCGCGAATTCTTCGAAAAGCCCTGCCAGACTCGCAAGCGCAAGCGCGCGGCCGCGGTCAAGCGCCACGCCAAGCGCCTACAGCGCGAGCAGCAGCGCTTTACGCGCCAGTATTGATTCGGCGCTGTCTGTCGTATCGATTGATCGGACCGATCGAATCGAGCGCGACAATCGATTGAGTCAGGAATCGCAGCGGCCCCAAGGCCGCTGTTTTTTTGTCTGCGCTTCGAGATTGTTTTTGTCCGAGGAAGTCATCGTGCCGAGGAAACCATCGTGAATCTCAAAGACCAGCTACAAGACGACATGAAGTCGGCCATGCGCGCCCGCGACAAGGAGCGGCTGAGCGTGATCCGCATGGTCAACGCCGCCATCAAGCAGCGTGAAATCGACGAGCGGACGACTCTCGACGACGCCGGCGCGCTCGCGGTGATCGAAAAGATGCTCAAGCAGCGCCGCGACGCCGAGTCCCAGTATCGCGACGCCGGGCGCGACGAACTCGCCGACGCCGAGGCGGCCGAGATTTCCGTGCTCGAGCACTACCTGCCGGCCCGGCTTTCGGAGACCGAGATCGACGCCGCCATCGACCGCGCCATCGCCGATACCGGCGCCGACTCCATGCGCGACATGGGCAAGGTGATGAGCCGGCTCAAGGCCGAGCTCGCCGGCCAAGCCGAT
>NZ_DASSKM010000119.1:0-25412 GCF_035690525.1 Salinisphaera sp. | reverse complement strand
GGCGCGCCGGGCCTTCATTTCTATGCGCTCAACAAGGCCGAACCCACGGTATCGCTCTGGCACGACCTCAAGTTGCCCGGGCCGGCCGCACACAGCGTGGCTCACGCGTGAAGCACCCGGCCTTCATGGCCGGGTTTTAGGCTTGAAAGCCGGATAGAGCGCCGGGTCTAACCCTCGTCGTTGAGCATGTCGCGTAGTTGGTCGTTATAGCGCGCGGTCAGGCGGGCGAACTCGCGACGATCGTCCTCGGACCAGTTTTGGAAGCCTTCCTCGACCCGCTCCAGCCGACGCTCGCGCACTTGAACCGCCGCATCGCGCCCGGCTTCGGTGATGGTCACGAAGCCGCCGCGACGATCATCGGGATTGTTGTGCTTTTCGACCAGGCCCGCGTTTTTCATCGCTGCAACCTGACGTGTCACCGTGGACGCGTCCAGATTGACCTGATCGGCCAGAGCGCCGACGGACTGGCGGTCGTTGCGCTCGAGCAGGACCAACAGCAAATAATGCGCGCGCTCGAGCCCGTAATGAAAACGGCGTCGCAACGCCTCCATCCGGCGTACGAGAAAGGCCAATTCATATTCGAGCGCCTCCGCCGACGGACAAGTGACCGGCAGATGGTTGCCCAAGGAAGGGTCTTTCTGTTCGCAACGACGTTTCATCGGCTCAAGGTCCCTGTGCGCCTCGGTATGACTACGATAGGAATTCAGACTTGAGCATAGCTTAACCTGCACGATTATATTGAAAAACTATAGTCGTAGATTATCGTTGAAGGTTTTCCAATACGAGCCGTATGCGTGCCGCGCGACTCGAGAGAAGGAGATGAAATGCGCGCCTGTTTTCTTGATGCCGGCTCGGTCGGCGATCGCCTGGACTGGTCCCGGCTCGAAGCCGCCGTGGAGGATTGGCGGTGGTATCACGCCACCTCCGACGACCAAGTGCGTAAGCGCATCGCCGAGGTCGACGTGATCGTGACCAACAAGGTCGTGATCGACCGCCGCGCGCTCGAGGCCGCGCCGGATCTCAAACTGATCTGTCTGACCGCGACCGGTTATAACAATATCGATATCGAGGCGGCGGCCGAGCGCGGCATCCCGGTGATCAACGTCACCGGCTACGCCACGCCCGCGGTGTCCCAGCATGTGCTGGCCCTGATGCTGGCCTTCGCCACCCGCTGGCACGACTACGACGCCGCGGTCGCCGGCGGCGCCTGGCAACGATCCGAATTCTTCTGCATGCTCGATTATCCGATCGAAGAACTGGCGGGAGCGACGCTCGGCATCGTCGGCTACGGCGAACTGGGCGCCGCGGTCGCCGGCCTCGCCCGGGCCTTCGGCATGGACGTGCTCATCGCCGAGCGCCCCGGCGCAGAGAGCGTACGCGCGCGCCGTGTGGCTTTCGAGGATGTGCTCGCGCAAAGCGATTATCTCAGCCTGCACTGCCCGCTAACCGAGCGTACCCGCAACCTGATCGACCACAGCGCCCTGGCCCGCATGAAAAACACGGCGATCGTCATCAATACCGCGCGCGGCGGCGTGATCGATTCGGCCGCCCTGATTGATGCCCTGGAAAACGGCGCGATCGCCGGCGCGGCGGTCGATGTACTCGACCGCGAGCCACCGCGCGACGGCCACCCGCTGATCGACCGCAAGCCGGCCAATCTGATCATCACGCCGCATACCGCCTGGGCGAGTCGCGCCGCGCGCCAACGTTCGATCGACGCTGTGGCCGCCAATATCGCCGCCTTCCGTGCGGGCGACGATTCGGCGCGCATCAACCCTTGAAATTTGGCAACAAGACAGCCGGCGCGCCGGCTGTTTTCAACGCCTTGGCGAATCGGCCTTGCGCCAGATGAGCAATCGATTGTCGCTCGGCATCGTCAGCCGGGCGGCGCAAACCAGGCCGTGGTCCGCGGCCAGCGCGTCGAGCGCTTGGCGGGCGCGGACGCCCATGGCCGGATCGCGGGCGCGAAGCGCTCGATCGAACCCCAGATTGCCCTCCCCGGGCGTTTCGTCGGCGTCGAAAAACGGCCCGTACAGGCAGAACAGCCCGTGCGCGTTCAGATGAGCGCCGGCGCCGGCGAACAGCGCCGCCACCGCGGTCTCGCTCATGATATGGGCGACATTGGCGGCGAAAACGGCATCGAAACAAGCCGCCGGCCACGCGCCGCGCACGTCCAGCGCCAGCGGCGCGGGCAGGCGCGGGTCGCGGGCGCCGTCCACCAGCGCCGCGGTCAGACGCCGCAGATGCGCCGGCGCCTCGCTGGTCTGCCAGCGAACATGCGGCAGCCGCCGACGCGCATAACGGGCATGGGTGGCGTCGCCGGCGCCGATCTCGAGTACCGCGCGCGCATCGGCCAGCCACGTCACCAGCGCATCGAAGATGGGGCGCTTGTTGCGCTCGGCAGCCGAGGCATCTCCGATCCGGAGGTTCATCGCTTGCGGGCCAGCGTGAGACCGTCGCCGATCGGCAGAACCGAAATATCAACCCGCTCATCGATCGCGACGTGCCGGTTGAAGGCTCGCACGGCTTCAGTCTGATCGTCGCGGCAGTCCGGATCGGCCACCCGGGTATACCAGAGCGTGTTGTCGGCCATGATCAGCCCGCCCGGACGCACCAGCGCCAGACATCGCTCGTAGTAATCGATGTAGCGCGCCTTGTCGGCATCGATGAACGCGAAATCGTAGGCGCCGGCCATGCCGGCGGCGACCTCGCGGTTCAGTGTCTCCAGCGCGTCGCCTAGCCGGAGATCGATGCGATCGGCGAGTCCGGCCGAGGCCCAGTCGGCGGCCGCGCGCGCGGTGATCTCCGGATCGTGATCGCAAGCCAGGATGCGTCCGCGCGGGCCGATCGCCTCGGCCAGCCATAAGGTCGAATACCCGGCGTAGACCCCGACCTCGATACCGCGGCGCGCTTCGACCAGGGCCACCAACAGCGCCATGAGCTGTCCCTGGCGCGGGCTGACCTGGAGATGGGAGTGGCCCGCGGCCTCGGTCACGCGCCGATTGGCCGCCAGATGCGCCGGCTCGCGGCTGCCGATCCGGTCGATATAGGCGCGCAACCGCGAGTCGAGCGCTGCCGGTTCTGCCTCGTCTGTCATGCTGGCAGGATACGTCAAAGCCCGTGCGCAGGAGAATCGCCATGACGGGCGGCCATGCGTCAGTTCCGACCGCACAGCCGCGCTTTCGCCGAAGACGACGAACGCGCGCCCGGGTGGCGCGTGCTTCACCTCGGCGACGAGGCCACCATCGGCACGCGCGTGCATCGCCTGCACGAGCCGCCCGCTCGGGCCGAAAAACCGACCTAGTAGAATTACTTACCCGCGCCGGATAGGATTTTGACTGCCTTATCAGACCTTTGGGCAGGGAACAACGGCTTGACAAAAACACCAGCCGCCCTTTTTCCGCCTACCTGTACCCGTGCCGACGAGCTAAACGTTTGAGTGAAAACGCGAAAGCGCGGGCATTCACAAAACCTGTGGATAACTCTGTGGAAATACCCCGGTGCAACGCGCGTCGAGGGCGTGATTGCGGTGACTTAGGCAAACCGGCGAATTTGTAACCACTACGACACAAGCGTTCAAAGACAAAAACTTACGTAGCACCATCCGAATGCGCGATCGGGCTGAGGAAAACACTAGACCGAGATCGAATACGCGCCCCGGCGATTGTGCATAACGACGCGCCCCGGCCGGACCACGGCAGGCATCCGGCTCGCACCGTGTTCAGTCGGCCGCGCCGGGTCTCGCACCTTGTACGGCCAGCCCCTACACTGGCCGGCATGACGCATCCCAATATATTGATCCTCTCCGGCCACGACCCGAGCGGCGGCGCCGGCATGCAGGCCGATATCGAGGCGGTGGCCGCCAATAGCGGCCACGCGGCGTCGGTGATCACCGCCCTGACCCGCCAGGACACGCGCAACGCCTACGCCGTCCAGCCGGTGGACGACGACTTCTTCGCCGCCTGCATCGACACCCTGCTCGACGACATGAGCTTCGCCGCGATCAAGACCGGCGTGCTGGCGAGCGTCGGCCAGGTCGAAATCGTGGCCCGCCTGGTCGATCGTCTGGCCGAAGATTTGGCCGACGTGCCGCTGGTGGTCGATCCGGTGCTGGTGGCCGCCGGTGGCGGCGAACTGGCCGGCGATCCGGTCGGGCGGGCCCTGCGCGCGCGGTTGTTCGCCCGGGCACGCGTGATCACCCCGAACGCCGACGAGGCAAGGCGGCTGTGTGACGGCGAACCCGATATCGACCGCTGCGGCGCCGCGCTGGTCGAGACCGGCTGCCACGCCCTGATCACCGGCGGCGACGAAGATGGCGGCCAAGGTGACGACGACGTAATCAACCGCCTGTATGCGCCCGACGGCAGCATCCAAACCTATCGCTGGCCGCGTCTTACCGGCCGCTTCCACGGTTCGGGCTGTACCCTGGCGGCCAGTCTGGCGGCGCGGCTGGCGACTCGACAGCCGCTGCCCGAGGCGGTGGCCGGCGCCCAGGCTTATACATGGCGGACGCTGCAATCGGGCTTTCGCGCCGGCACCGGGCAATCGATTCCGGACCGCTGGCCAGGACGCGACCCGGAGCGCGACACATGAGCGGCGTGCGCGGCGTCTATGCCATCTACGACCGGGCCAGCCTGGCGCACGACCGGCTGGACGCGGTCGACGCCGTGCTCGGCGCCGGCGCGGTTTGGCTACAGTACCGCGACAAGCGCGACCGGGCGCCCGATCGCGGCCTGCTCGCCGAACTGGCCGCGCTCACGCGGGCGCACGACGCCCGGCTGATCGTCAACGACGACTGGCGCCTGGCCGTCGAGATCGGCGCCGACGGCGTGCATCTGGGCCAGACCGACGGCAGCGTCGCCCGGGCCCGCGCCGCGCTCGGCCCGAGCGCGATTATCGGCATCAGTTGCCAGGATCGGCTTTCGCGCGCGCGGGCGGGGTTGGCCGCCGGCGCCGGTTACGTCAGTTTCGGGCGCTTCTTTGCCTCGCGCACCAAGCCCGACGCGCCGCCGGCCGACCCCGCGGTGCTCGCCGCGGCGCGGCAATTCGGCGTGCCGGTGGTCGCCATCGGCGGCATCGACGCCGCCAACGCCGCCACCCTGATCGACGCCGGCGCCGATCTGGTCGCGGTCTCGGCCGGGCTGTTCGGGGCCGCCGATCCCGCGGCCGCGACGGCCGAACTCGCCGGGCTATTCGACGCGCGCGAATGCGCCGGCGCAGGCCGTCGCGGGCCGGGCGCCGAGCCCCTAAAGTAGTCGGGATATTCTTCGTTCGGAGTCAAAAATGAGCACGCAGCACGCCCACCCCGGCCCGCGTTCGGTCGAACTGTTCGATCGCGCCCGGCGCTTAATACCCGGCGGGGTCAACTCGCCGGCCCGTGCGTTCAACGGCGTGGGCGGCGG
Organism: Salinisphaera sp.; assembly: GCF_035690525.1. Classification (GTDB taxonomy): domain Bacteria; phylum Pseudomonadota; class Gammaproteobacteria; order Nevskiales; family Salinisphaeraceae; genus Salinisphaera. The sequence continues at coordinate 20,010 of NZ_DASSKM010000119.1, read as the reverse complement.
CGCGCCGGTGTTCATTGATCGGGCCCAGGGCGCGTGGATCACCGATGTCGACGGCAACGACTACGTCGACTATGTCGGCTCCTTCGGCCCGATGATTCTCGGCCACGCCGATCCGGCGGTGGTCGAGGCGGTCCGGCAACAGGCCGGCAAGGGCCTGTCGTTCGGCGCGCCCACCGGGCTCGAAATCGAACTCGCCGAGTTGATCAGCGCGATGGTCGACTCGATCGAATCGGTGCGCATGGTCAATTCCGGCACCGAGGCCGCGATGACCGCTATCCGCCTGGCGCGCGGCCACACCGGACGCAACAAGATCCTCAAGTTCGCCGGCAATTACCACGGCCATGTCGATGCGCTTCTGGTCAATGCCGGCTCCGGCGCGCTCACGCTCGGCATTCCCGGCTCGCCCGGCGTGCCGGCGTCGGTGGTCGAGGACACGCTGGTCGCCACCTATAACGATCTGGAATCGGTCAAGGTCGCGTTCGCCGAACACGGCGACGATATCGCCGCCGTCATGGTCGAGCCGGTGGCCGGCAACATGAACTGCGTGCCGCCGGTCGAAGGCTTTCTCGACGGCCTGCGCAGCCTTTGCGATGCGCACGGCGCGCTGCTCGTCTTCGACGAGGTGATGACCGGTTTCCGCGTGCATCCGGGCTGTGCTCAGGCGTATTTCGGCGTCACCCCGGACCTCACCGCGCTCGGCAAGATCGTGGGCGGCGGCATGCCGGTCGGCGCGGTCGGCGGGCCGGCCTCGGTGATGGAAAGCCTGGCGCCGAGCGGGCCGGTCTACCAGGCCGGCACCCTGTCCGGGCATCCGCTGGGCATGGCCGCGGGCATCGCCACCCTGAGCCAGATCCGCGACGGCTCGGTGCACGCGGCGATCGAGCCGAAGATCACGGCCCTGCGACAGGGCCTCGCCGAGCGCGCCGATAAACACGGCGTGCCCTTCATGACCCAGGCCGCGGGCGCGATGTTCGGCATGTTTTTCACGACTGCCGAGCGCGTGACGCGCTTCGACGAAGTCGCGGCCTGCGATCTGGATGCCTTCGCCCGCTTTTTCCACGGCATGCTCGACAACGGCGTCTATCTCGCGCCGGCCGCGTTCGAGGCCGCCTTCGTCTCGCGCGCCCACGACGACGCGGCCATCCAGGCGACGCTGGACGCGGCCGACAAGGCGTTCGCGGCCGTGGCCGCAAGCGCCCGGCGGCGATGCTAAAGTAGCGCCGCTAACGACGCCCCGCCGCGACGGGGCGCGTATTTCCTGTGCAACCGAACGGACACGAGACGCCGACCATCATGGCCAAGCCCGAAGCCCGTCGCCCGACCACCAAACTCAAGCAGCCCGGCTTCCTGACCCGGATGCGCGCCAGTTTGAACAAGGGCAACTCATGGCTCACCTATGATCTACGCAATCTGCTGCCGGGCGAAACCGTCGATCAGGATGCGCTCGACGAGTTGGAAACCCAATTGCTGTTGTCGGATGTCGGGGTCGACGCCACCAGTCAGGTCATGCACCGGCTGCAGACCCTCTACGACGGCGGCCGGCTGCGCACGTCCAAGGATCTCGGCAAGTCGCTGCGCGAACACCTGGGCAACATCCTCGCGCCCTGCGAGGCGCCGCTCGAGATCGCCGACGATGTTCAGCCTTATGTGATCCTCATGGTCGGCGTGAACGGGGTGGGCAAGACCACGACCATCGGTAAACTGTCCAAGAAGCTTCAGGATGCCGGCAAGTCGGTGATGCTGGCCGCCGGCGATACCTTTCGCGCGGCCGCGGTCGAACAACTCGCCGACTGGGGCGAGCGCAACAACGTGCCGGTGGTCTCCCAGGGCAGCGGCGCCGACGCCGCTTCGGTCGTCTATGACGCCTATTCGCGCGCCAAGGCACGCGGCATCGACGTGCTCATCGCCGACACCGCCGGGCGTTTGCACACGCAAGGCCACCTGATGGAGGAGCTCAAGAAGATCAAGCGCGTGCTGGGCAAGCACAACGCCGACGCGCCGCACGAGATCATGCTGGTGGTCGACGCCACCACCGGCGGCAACGCATTACAGCAGGCAGTGGCTTTTAACGACGCGGTCGGCGTCACCGGCATCACCGTGACCAAGCTCGACGGCTCGGCCGCCGGCGGCGTGGTGTTCGCCATCTGCCAGAAGCTCGGATTGCCGCTGCGCTTCATCGGCGTCGGCGAAACGGTCGCCGATCTGGGCGTGTTCGAATCCGAACACTTCATGGATGCGCTGTTCGATCGCGGCCGCTAGACGGACCGCGCGCGCCGGCTTGCCAAAGCCGCGAGCCTGGCCGAGGATTGCGCCACGTCCGACAGTCTCTCTCCGATGACCGACATCGTCGCCTTCGACAACGTGGTCAAGCGCTATCCCGGCGGCAAACTCGCCCTGGATCGCGTCTCGTTGCGCTTGGCGCGCGGCGAAATGGCCTTTCTCACCGGCCATTCCGGCGCCGGCAAGTCGACGCTGATGAAGCTGATCGGGCTGATCGAACGCCCGACCCGCGGCCGGGTCGTGATCAATGGCACCGATCTGGCGAAGGTGCGGCGGGCCCATATTCCGCGCTATCGCCAGCGCGTGGGCCTGATCTTTCAGAACTACAACCTGCTTTACGACCGCACGGTGTTCGACAACGTCGCGCTGCCGCTGGTCATCCGCGGCATCGCCCATACCGGGATCGCGCGCCGCGTGCGGGCCGCGCTGGATACGGTGGGCCTGTTGTCGCACGAGAACAAATTCCCGATCACCCTGTCCGGCGGCGAGCAACAGCGTGTGGGCATCGCCCGGGCAGTGGTCAATCGGCCGCATCTGCTGTTGGCCGATGAGCCGACCGGCAACCTCGACCCGGACCTCTCGGCCGATATCATGCGCTTGTTCACCCGGCTCAACGAAACCGGCACCAGCGTCATGATCGCGACCCACGCCGTCGATCTGGTCGAGCATATGGGCTATCGCCGGATCGCGCTCGATCACGGCCATCTGGAGGCCGGCTGAGCATGGCCGAGACGCCCTCGAGCAGCGATTCGCGCGCCCGCGGCGGCCCGGCCTCGCGCGCGCCCGGCCGCGGCCGGGTCGCCGGCTGGGCAGTCTCGCACGCCCGCTGTCTGCTGGAAAGCCTCGGCCGGCTGCATCGCCGCTGGCTGGCCAGCCTGCTCACCGTGGGGGTCATCGGTATCGCACTGGCGCTGCCTGGCGGCTTGTACGTACTGGTCAAAAACCTCGATACGTTGTCCTCAAGCTGGCACCAGTCGGTGCGTATCTCGCTGTATCTAAAGCAGGATATCTTGGCCGACGAGGGACAGCACCTGGCCGATGAACTGGCCGACGAAGCGGGTATTTCAGCCACCCGGTTCATCCCGGCCGACGAGGGTCTGCGCCAGTTCAAGCAGGCGAGCAGCTTCGACGCCGCGCTCGACGCGCTGGGCTCGAATCCACTGCCCGGCGTGATCGAGGTCACGCCCGAGGCCGAACTGCCGGCGGCGGCGGTCGGGCAGTTGGTCGATCGTCTGGGCGATCGCGACGAGGTCGATCACGCCGCCCTCGATCAAGCCTGGCTGCGCCGACTCACCGCTATTCTCGATCTGATTTCGCGGGGCGCTTGGGTGATCGGCGCGCTGCTATCGGCGGCGGTGGTGTTCATCGTCGGTAACACGATCCGCCTGGACATCGAGAACCGGCGCCAGGAGATCGAGGTGATGAAGCTGCTCGGCGCCAGCAACGCCTTCATCCGGCGCCCGTTTCTCTACAGCGGCGCCTGGTACGGTCTGCTCGGCGCGAGCATGGCGCTCGTGGTGCTCGGCTGCTGCTATCTGGCGCTCGGTGGTCCGCTGGCCACGCTGACCGCATCCTACGACGGCGGACTGGGGCTGCGGGGGCTGGATTTTTCCGAGGGTTGCCTGCTGCTGGCGATCGGCATCGCGCTCGGCTGGCTCGGCTGCGCGATCACAGTCAATCGGCGCCTGACGGCGATCGAGCCGCGGTAAGGCGGAACCCTGGGAAAGGATCGGGGTCTTAGCACATAATGGATAATTGCGCACTGGCCGGGCCCGAATTTGCTAAAATACGGGTATCTGCCATTGGCCCAAGGAGCCTGTATTCATGGCCAACGACATCTCTCTTTCCCCGACGAAGATGAATCTGCCGACGCTGTCATCGGCCAGCATCGAAGCCTATCTTCAGGCGGTATCGAACATTCCCGTTCTCGATCAAGACGATGAGCAACAGCTTGCGCGTCGTCTGCGCGACGAAGGCGATATTCAAGCCGCCCAGAAGCTGATTCTTTCGAACCTGCGTTTCGTGGTGCATGTCGCCCGCGGCTACTCCGGCTACGGCCTGCCGCTGGCCGATCTGGTCCAGGAGGGCAACATCGGCCTGATGAAGGCGGTCAAGCGTTTCGACCCCGATGTCGGCGTACGCCTGATCTCGTTCGCCGTGCACTGGATCCGCGCCGAGATTCACGAATATATCCTGCGCAACTGGCGCATCGTGAAAGTGGCCACGACCAAGGCCCAGCGCAAACTGTTCTTCAATCTGCGCAGTTCCAAGAAGCGTCTCGGCTGGATGAACAACGCCGAGGTCCAGGCCGTGGCCGGCGATCTCGGCGTCAAGCCGGAAACCGTGCTGCAGATGGAGCGTCGTCTGTCCGGCGGCGATCAATCGTTCAACGCCCTGCCCGGTACCGGCGGCGAGGAAACGACCTACGCGCCCGAGGATTATCTGTCTTCGGACGATGGCGACGATCCGGCCGCCGACATCGAAAACGACAACTGGCAAACCTACCAGCACGCCAATCTCGAGCGGGCCATGATCGGCCTCGACGAGCGTAGCCGCGATATTCTCGAATCGCGCTGGCTGCGCGAGGAGGGCAAGATCGGTTTGCAGGAACTCGGCGACAAATACCGGGTCTCGGCCGAGCGCATCCGCCAACTCGAGGTCGCCGCGATCAAGAAACTGCGGGGCTCGATGGCTGCCGCCTGAAGTTATCACCTGATCCGCCCGTTTCGCGCTTATCGGTTCCATCGACCCGCGACGCCGGCGTTTGCTCAAGTCCACGCTCGCTTGGGCAGGCGCCGGCTGTCTATCCGGCCTGCCGAACTGGGCCCGGGCCGCCGGGAATCCCCTGTCCGGCGGCCGGCCGTTTTCTTTCGATCGTTTGATTGCGCATGCCCGCGAACTGGCGGCGCTGCCCTATATTCCGCGTCAACCGCGCCATGCGGACCTGCTCGATTCGCTGGGCTACGAGACGTTCATGGGCATTCGGACCCGGGACGGGCACCAGCTCTGGGAAGGCACGGCCCGCCCATTCATTATGGGGTTCTTTCATCTCGACAACGGCGCGCGGACGCCGGTCGATATCAATATCGTGGCCGACGGGCGCGCCACGCGGCTGGCCTACGACCCCCATATGTTCGTTTATCCCGAGCCGGGCTTGGCGCAACGGCTGCCCCCGGATCTCGGCTATGCCGGCTTTCGTCTATACGATGCCCGCACCGATTACCGGGAATGGCTGGCTTTCAAGGGCGCGAGCTATTTTCGTAGCCCCGGCACCGAAAACCAGTACGGCATGTCGGCCCGCGGCGTATCCGTCAATACCGGCGAGCCCGAGCCGGAATCGTTTCCGGACTTCACCCGCTTCTGGATCGAACGGCCGGCGCCGGGCGACGACGAGATCACGATCTGGGCCTTGCTCGAAGGCGAACATTTAACCGGCGCCTATCGCATGCGTTGCCGCCGTCCGGGCGACGTGATCATGGATATTCAAACCCGGCTGTTTCAACGCAAGGCGATCGACCGACTCGGCATCGCGCCGCTGACCAGTATGTTCTGGTTTTCACAAATCAACGCCCGCCGCGGCCGTGACTGGCGCCCGGAAGTTCACGATAGCGACGGACTGGCGATCGCCACCGGCGCGGGCGAGCGAATCTGGCGCGTCTTGAACAATCCGCCACGTCCCGATATCAGCCTGTTCGCCGACCGCGACCCGCGCGGGTTCGGCCTGCTCCAGCGCGATCGCAACTTCGATCATTATCAGGATTCGGCGGTCTCCTTCGAGCGCCGCCCGGGCACCTGGGTCGAGCCGGCCGGCGGCTGGGGCGACGGGCGGGTCGCGTTATTCGCGTTTCCCACGAGCAAGGAAATCTACGACAACATCAACGCGTTCTGGATTCCCTCGAAAGCGGCGACGGCGAACGCGCGCTGGGCATTCGATTATCGGTTGTCCTGGACCGACGACCCACCCTTTCCCGCCGATCTGGCGCAAGTGGTCACCACCCGCACCGGCCGCGCGGGCGATCCGGGCAGCTACGCCGAGCGGAAACCGACCGACCGTAAGTTCGTGATCGATTTCGTGGGCGGGCCGATCGGTCGGACACCGCCGGGCGACGATATCGTCATCGACGCCGGCGCCAGCTTCGGTCGTATCGACAACCCCTACGTGATCGCCATCGGCTCCGGAGAGCGCGGCTGGCGGGTTTTCATCGACTGGGTCGGCGAAGTCCCGCCCGATCGGCAGGCCGCGGTTTTGCGTTGTCGCCTGCGGCGCGGCGACACCGTGCTGACCGAAACCTGGGTCAACTCGTATTACCCGCAGCCGATGCCGGGCGGATAGCGCGCGGCCGCTGGCCCCTGCTGACCATTCAGACCTCGGGCGCCCCGCCGTCGGGCGCGGCGCCATCGTTATTGTCGGCGTCGCGGACGCGCTCGCGGCCGACCCGCTTCGGGGTTTTACGGGCGCCGGTGAACTTGCGCTTGACGCTTTCGTCGATCGAGCGAATATGCAGATCCTGTTGCGGAAACACGATTTCCACACCATGCGCGTTGAACGAGTCGTGGATACGCCGATACAGCGCATGCTGCAGCGGCAGCAGGTTATAAAGGTCGTGATAGAAGACACGGGCTTCGAACAGCATCGAGCTGTCACCGTAACCGACCATGAATACCGAGGGCGCCGGGTTGTCGAGCGCCACCGGCTCGGCGCGGATCGCTTCGTAAATCAGTTTCTCGACCCGGTCGGCGTCCGAATCCAGCGATACGCCCACCTTGATGATCAAACGCGTGATGTCGTCGGTTAGGGTCCAGTTGATCACGGTCTCGGTGATGAAGGTCTTGTTCGGGATCACCACCTCTTTATTATCCCAGTCGGTGACGGTGGTGGCACGAATACGAATACGCGAAACCGTCCCGGTGAGCGTACCCACGGTGACGGTATCGCCCACGCGCACCGGCCGCTCGAACAGGATCACCAGGCCGGAGACGAAATTGGCGAAGATCTCTTGCAGGCCGAAACCCAGACCCACGCCCACGGCTGCGATCAGCCACTGGATCGACGACCAATGCAGGCCGATCAGGTTCACCGCCACCAACAGGCCGAAGATCACGATCGCGTACTGGAACAGGGTCGCCATGGCGTAACGACTGCCGGCGTCCATCGAGAATCGGCGCAACACCGTAATCTCGAGAAAACCCGGCAGGTTGCGGCCCGCGAGCGCGGTGACCACCCCGACCGCGATCGCCAGCAGTAGCGCGCCGAGCGTGACGCTCGTGACCTCGGTCTGGCCGTCGACGCGGGAGGCGTACTGCCAGAGATTGATGTTGTCGAGCAGCTGCAAGGCCGGCAGCGTGCCGGACCAGATCAGCAACAGGCCGCCGGCGATCAGCAGCGTGATCACGACCTTGATCAGACCGCGCGTCTGCTCGCTGATCTGGACCAGATCGATCTCAAGACTGTCCAGCGTGTCGGGTGCGCTGTCGCCGGCCACGGCGGCGGCCTCGCGCGATGCGCGCGCCTCGCGGGCCTCTTCGCGCTTGCGCAGCGCGCGCGCCAGCGCCAACCGCCGCTCGACCACGGTCAGCCAGCGCACGATCAGGCTATAGGCGATCACCGCGCCGCCGAGCATGGCGATCGAGTAGAAGAACCGCGTCTGCAATTGCAGCGCCGTGTAGTAGTAGCCGAAACCGGCGAGCCCGCACAGGCCGAGCGGTATGCCGGTCGTCAGCGGCAGCCACAGATAGCCCAGCCGCCAGGGGCTGTCGTTCTCGGGCGTCATGACGTCCGCCAGCGCGCCGCGGGTCGGGTGCAGAACGCGCCAGGCGAACACCGCGATCGACAGTTCGCCGAACATGAAAGCCGCGCGGCCCAACGTTTCGCGCTTGGCGTCGTCGTCAAAGGCTTCGGTCATGCCGATGATCACCACCGGCACGATCAGCACGGCCAACAGCCACCGAATATGGCGGTGTAGGCCGCGCCGGGCGCTGCCAGGCCACTGGAAATGCCGGTCCGCCAGGCCGTAGGTCCGGCACAGATTCGCGAACGGCTCGATGAAGGCCCAGAGAAAGCCGAGTTGGAACGCGGCCGCGGCCACCGCCTGCGTGAACGGCGAGACGTCCGGCGCGTGGCGCATCAGGTAGGCGACCAGAAAAAAGATCAGAACACTCGGCAACGACAGCAACAGAGTGATGGCCGTGGCCCGCAGCGTCAGCCAAACGGTATCGTGGCTGACATTGCCGACCGGCTCGCCGAGCTTGCGCAGCTTGTGCCGCATCGGCCGACGGATGACGATCAGCAGCACGATCACCAGTGCGCCGACGCCGGCCCGGACCGGGCGCGCGATCACACCGGCGACCAGATCCGACATCGCCTGTTGCCAACTGCGCGGATTGAACAGCCACGGCAAATCCACGGCCACCCGGCCCGGCCAATCGAGATGAATCGCATGGAACGACGGCAACCAGAACAGGCGCTCGTCGAGTAGGCGATTGAACGACGACAGCGTGTCCCGGTACTGCTGCGACAGCCCCTTCAAGTCGCGCCCGACGTCCACGTAGCGACCCTCGGCCTCGATCAACATGGCCACGATCGAACGTCGCTGTTCGAGTAGGCTGATCAGCGACTCGCGCTGACCCCGGCTGAGTTCGACCCCCGCCTGTGCGGCCAGCCGGTCCACCATGGCGCCGGGGTTGTCGAGCTCCGCGCGATCTTGTTGCAACTGGAATCGCTGCAGTTCAGCCGCTGAAATATCAGGCTGATCCAAGGCGTTCAATCCGGACAGAAAAGATAGGCCCGGATTGACCAGGCGCCGCCGCTGGTCGCGCAGCACATCGCCGAGCGCGACCGAGCCGCCGCCGATCTCGAGTTGACGCCGGACCAAATTCAGGCGCCGCTCCAGGCTGTCGACCCGTTCGCGTTGCTCGTTCCGGCGCGCGCTCAGTTTCTGGGTGTCCTGGGTGATTTCGGCAAGCTCGTGGGTCAGCTTCACGTTGCGCTGCGCGGCCTGGGTGATCGGCGCCAGCGAACTGCGCAGCTCGCTGAGCTTGTTCTCGCTCTGCGCCTGCAGCGACTGGGCCGAGTCTTTCTGCTGCCGGCTGAGCGCAAGCTGCACGCGCGCCAACGACTCGTTGAGCCGCGCCACCGTGGCCTCGGCCAGCGAGCGACGCGCTTCAAGCAGGCGCTCATGGCTGTCCAGCCCGGACAGCGCCTGCTGCAGGCGCTCGATCTGGGCTCTGAGCGCATCCTGGCGGGCCGCGCTCAACGCGCTTCGGGCCCGGGCGCGCACACTGCTTTTTTGGCCCAGATCGGTGGGGTTGTCGGTGGGTAGCGACTGTAGTTTGTTGCGCGCATCGGCCAACGACTGGCGCACCATCTCCGGCCGCTGCGCGGCCTGGGTCAGCTTGTCGCGCAGATCGGACAACTCGGCCTGCGCGTCGGACAAAGCCGTGCGTAGCTTATCGGCGCGCGCGGACAGCGCGTCCAGCGACAAATCGACGAGTTCGTTCAGCGCGGGCGGCTTGGCCAGATGGGTCAGCGCATCGCGCGCCTGTTCGATCCGCCGCGGCGCCTCGGCCGCTTTCCGGCGTAGCTCGTCGGCCTGCTTGCGATCGGCCTGGGCCGACTGCAAGGCCGAAACCGCGTGCTGATAGCTGTCGATCGCGTGTTCGCGCTCGCCGTCGGCCAGATCCTTACGCGCCTTGAGCGCCTCGATCTGCGTCTTGAGATGCTGGATTTCGGCCGCGTAGTCGACCGTCTCGGCGCCGGTCTCGGCAGCGGTTGCGTACGGGGCGAACAACAGCGCGCCGACCGGGATCGCCCAGAATAGAAACAAGGATAGAAACAAGAACAGGAATACGACCGCCCGCTCCGACGGCTCCTGCCTTGCGGCCTGTAACCATAAACGACGGCGATGCAACACAGCCCGATCGACCCGCTCAGCCCGACTTGAAGCCGGCTAGTTTACGACCTGTTGCACACGCGGGCGATAGGAAAAATGACAAAACCGCGGTGTCAGCGGCTCTTGTCGGCCTGACGCCGCGCGCGGGCATCGTCGATGATCTGGAAAACGTCGGTGCCGAACTCGCCGATTTCGCGATTCAGCCCGCGCAGCAGGTCATAGATCGATTCCTCGGCGCGCAAGTCGCGCGAGCGCGTGGCGATGGGCAGCCGCGAACTCCGGCGCCGGCGGCTCGACAGATATTCGCCCACCAGCCGGTGGCAGTTTTCCAAGCGAACCACCGCCGAATCGACGGTCGACTCGGCCGAATCCTTGACTGTTTCTAGCAGCTTGAGCATAGATCGTCGACGCCGGACGCGTTGCGTTCGAGCTTAGAGCGTTTGCGCCCGTCAGACAACGGATCGCCGCCACACGCTTTTGAGTGGCTTGTCGGCCGCGCTTGCCGCGATGCACAATGACGGCCCCGTGGCGATCCGGCACCGGCATACCGCGACATGGGGTTTTGCCGCCGAATCTGTTACAACCACGCGCATGGCTCGCCCTACTTCAAGCTCCCCCGCCTCGAATCGCACCCCGCCACGCCGCGGCGAAGCGCGCGGCGCGCTGATGGCGGCCGCGCTCGAACTGGTGGCCAGCGAAAGCAATTTCTCGGCGCTGTCGTTGCGCCGCATCGCGCGCCGTGCGGGCGTGGTGCCCACCGCTTTCTATCGTCATTTTCAGGATATGGATGCGCTGGGCATGGCGCTGGTCGAGGATACGTTCGGCGAGCTGCGGCGCATGCTGCGCGACGCCGACCTGCCCTCCATGCCGATCGCAGGGCTGACACGGTATTCGGTGCAGCTGTTCGCTCTGCATGTTCGCGATCACCGGCTGCTGTTCCAGTTTCTTATCAAGGAACGTTATGCCGGCAGCGCGGCCCTGCGCGGTGCGATACAGGATCATATCGGTGCATTGATCGGCGAGCTGGCGCACGATCTCGCGCAGTTCGATGAGTTCGCCCGGATCGATATCGACGATCTGCACATGATCGCGGAACTGGTGGTCAATGCCGTGATCGCGGTGTCCGAGCGTATTCTGGACACGGTCCCCGACGCGGCGGAGGACGAGGCGCTGATGCTACGGGCCGAAAAACAGTTGCGATTGATCTTCCTGGGCGTCGGCCGCTGGGACAGCCGGGTCTCGCGCGGCGCGGCAGGCGCCGCCAACGCGAACACGCTCGCGCGCGAAGGCTATTGATAGGGCGACAAAACAGCTCTAACTTTCAGCACATCGACACCTGTTGTAAGAAAAAACAGTCCGCAAATAGACGCACAAATTCGCGTAGCTCGGATTATGCGCTGCGCTAATCCGCCCTACATGTAAGGGCGGTTTAAATTGCCGGATTAATAATCTGCGTCATCTGCGCAATCTGCGGTTAATGGCTTAAAAAAATCTACACCTTAGTCTGGCAGCTAAGGCGGCGCACCACCGGCCGTCGGCGTTTGATCCTGCAACCGAGTTTGGACCCGTTGCACGATCTCCGGCACCAGCGACAGCCCCCACCGGGCTCCCAAATCCATCGTTTCGGCCATCAACTCGGGCGAGGTGGCGACCAGTTTCTGGCCCAGCGGCGACCGGTAGAACTGCACCAACTGACTGAGCTCGATCAGGTTGAAGTGCTTTTCGTAGACCGGCGCCAGTACCGAATACAGCGCGTCGCCGTTCTCGATGTGTTCGGAAACCACCGCCCGTGTTTGCCGCTGGATCACGCCCATCGTCCGCGGCTTGAGCGCGGGCCCGAACATTGAGATCGCGCCGGAAACGCGATTGATGAGCTCCTGTGAGAACAGCGCCTGGACTTGCGGCGTATCGGTCAGATTGACCAGCGTCCGGATGAGCTGTTCCTTACTCCGATCGATATCGGCGGCGTTCGCGGGCTCGACCGCGTACGAACCGTCGTCGCCGGGTGCGCTCGACGATGCCGCCCATGCCGCGCCCGATGCGGCGAGGCTTACGACCAAGGCCAAAGCCAAGCCCGAAATCAGGCCCGGGATCAACGCCGGCGTGCCGGCCCGGTTCAAGCGTTCGCGGCGATTACGCCGCCTGTGCGGGGCCCACGTTGTCATGGAAGTTGCGCCCTTCGGTGGTCGCGGCGATCACGCCGCTGCGGATCACGAAATCACCAAAATGCTCGCCGTCCTCGCGTTCGGCGCTAAAGCGCTCGATCAACGGGGTCAGCTCGGCGAGAATTTCGTCCTCGCCGATATTCTCGCGATAAAGCTTATTCATACGTGAACCGTCGAAGGCCGCGCCAAGATACAGATTGTACTTGCCGGGCGCCTTGCCGACGAAACCGATCTCGCCGAGATACGGCCGGGCGCAGCCGTTCGGGCAGCCGGTCATACGGATGACGATCGGCTCGTCTTCCAGCCCCGCATCGGCCATTATATTCTCGAGCTTGGCGATCAGGCTCGGCAGATAGCGCTCGGACTCGGCCATGGCGAGCCCGCAGGTCGGAAATGCCACGCAAGACATCGACGCATACTTGAGCGGCGCGCGCTCGCGGCCGTCATCCAGATCGTAGTGCGCGACCAGTTCCTCGATCGCCGCCCTGTCGGCGTCGGCGATGTCCGCGATGATCACGTTGTGATTGCAGGTCAGCCTGATCGCGCCCTTGTGGATCTTGGCGAGCTCGCGCAGCGCCGTCATCAATTTATGGCCCGGGCGGCCGCGGTATTGACCGTAATGCGCCAGTCCCCGGTCGTCGAAATCGGCGATGCGGCCGTTCTCGACGAACAGGGTGAGCTGCCAGTTGCCGTCGTCCGACTGCGTCCAACCCAGCGGGTCGCCGTTGCGCTCGAAACGATAGTCGCGGGCCGGCTCGAGCTTGATGTCGCCGCGCTCGGCCAATTGATCGTGGATGAAGTCGATGCCGTGGTCGTCGATCGTGTACTTGAACCGGGCATGCTTACGGTCTTTGCGGTCGCCGTAGTCGCGCTGGATGGTGACCAGCGTCTCGACCGCGGCGAGTACGTGTTCGAGGTCGACAAAGCCAATCACCGTGGCCAGCCTCGGATAAGTTTCCGGCTCGCCGTGGGTCATCCCCATGCCGCCACCGATCGCCACATTGAAGCCGGCCAGTTCGCCGTCTTCGACAATCGCGATCAGGCCGATATCGTTGGCGAACACGTCGATATCGTTTTCCGGCGGAATGGCGATCGCGACCTTGAACTTGCGCGGCAGATAGGACTCGCCGTAAAGCGGCTCGGTTTCGGGCGCGTCGGAAGGCTCGGCGTCGAGCCAAAGCTCGTCGTAGGCCCGTGACTGCCAGCGCAGATGGCGGCTGATCCGGTGCGACCAGTCATAGACCGCCGCGTGCAGATCCGAGCGCTGCGGATTCGTGTTGGCGATGACATTGCGGTTATCGTCACCGCAGCCGCCACGGGTATCGAGACCCACCCGATCGAGCGCCTGCAACAGCGGCTTGAGGTTTTGCTTTGGGATGCCGTGGAACTGAAACGTCTGCCGGGTGGTGATCCGCAGCGTGCCGTTGCCGTAACGCTTGGCAATGTCGTCAACGGCCAGCCACTGCTCGGGCGTGAGCACGCCCGCCGGCAGGCGCATACGCACCATGAACTGGTAGTGCGGCTCCAGCTTGGCGGCTTTGCGCTCGGCGCGGACATCGCGGTCGTCCTGCTGATAGAAGCCGTGGAACTTGGTGAGCTGGGTATCGTCCTCGGAGATCGCGGCGGTCAACTCGTCGGCGAGACCTTCGGCGATGGTGCCGCGCAGATGATTGCTCTCGAGCTTGATATGTTCGACGGGAGAAAGATTCTTGGTGTCGCTCATGGCGGTCACTCGCTGTGGAATCGGCGCTTGCGCGGGACGTCGGCCATCATGAGCCGATCAATAGACATCACGCTGGTAGCGCTTTTCCTTCTGCAAATTCTTCAGATAGCCGGCAGCGCCTTCGGCGTCCAGCTTGCCATTTTCGGCGATGATGTCGAGCAGCGCATCATGCACATCCGCCGCCATGGCGTTGGCGTCGCCGCAGACATAAATTGTGGCACCGGATTCGATCCAGTCAAACAGCTCGGCGCCGGCTTCGCGCAGCTTGTGCTGAACATAAACCTTGTCGGCCTGATCGCGCGAAAACGCGACGTCCATGCGCGTCAGCAGACCGTCGTTGCGCCAGCGCAGCCAATCGGTCTGATAATAGAAGTCGGTGCGGAAATGCTGGGCGCCGAAGAACACCCAGTTTCTGCCGGTGGCGTCGCGTTCCGCGCGTTCTTCCATAAACGCACGGAACGGCGCGATGCCGGTGCCCGGCCCGATCATGATGATCGGCGCGTCGTCGGCCGGCAGCTTGAAGTTCTTGTTATGGTCGATATAAATCGGCAGCTTGGCGTCTTCGCTACGATCCGCCAACTGAACCGAGGCCACGCCGTGCCGGTCGCGCCCGTGCGTCTGATAGCGCACCGCGGCCACGGTGAGATGGATCTCGTCCGGGTTGGCCGCATGGCTGGAAGCGATCGAATACAGCCGCGGCGGCAATTTGCGTAGCAGACGCACGAAATCCGCGCCGGTGATATCGGCGATCGGATAGTCCTCGACCAGATCGATGATGAAGCGGCCGTCGATATACTCGGCCAGTTGCGCGCGCGCGTCCTCGCTCAACAGCGCGTTAAGCTGGTCGTTGCCCGCGCGCTCGGCGTACTTCTCGATGAACGGTCGGGTAAGCGTGGTGATTTCGTACTGGTGCGTCAGGGCATGCGCGAGGCTGACCTCGCCGTCCAGACCCGTTACCTCGTCGTCGGCGCGCGCGCCCAGCGCGCCGATCAGATCATCGACCATCTGCGGGTCGTTCGAAGGAATAATACCCAGCGAATCCCCGGGCTCCCAGGTCAGCCCGGACTCCTCGGTATCGAGCTCGATATGGTGGACTTCCTTGTCCGAGCCGCGCCCGTTGAGCACGGCATTGGTCAAGAGTTCCGCCTGATAAGGGTTCTTGCGGCTCCACTGGCTCGCCGCCGGCTGTTCGGCGGTGCCCGGCAAAGCGGTGACGTTGGCATGGCCGGCCTCGGCCTCGCCGGCGCCCAGTTCATCCTTGAAGCGCGCGACCACATCGCCGATCCAGGCTTCGGCGGCGTCGTCGAAGTCCACATCCAGATCCTTGCGCTCAACCACGCGGGTCGCGCCGAGCTTTTCCAACTGGGCGTCGAAGTCGCGGCCGGTCTGGCAGAAATGCTCGTAACTGGAATCGCCGAAGGCCAGCACCGAGAATTTCAGGCCGTCTAGCTTCGGCGCTTTCTTGCCGTAGATGAACTCGTGCAACTCCTCGGCGTTGTCGGGTGGGTCGCCCTCGCCGTGCGTGGACACACAGATGACGACGTTCTTTTCTTTCTTCAGGTCGCGCGGCTTATAGTCGAGCATGTCGATCGCCTTCGCGGACAGCCCCTCGGCTTCGGCGCGGGCCACCAACTGCTCGGCGATATCCTCGGCGTTGCCGGTCTGCGAGCCGTAGAGCACGGTCAGCGGCTCGGCCGGAGCCGCCGCCGGAGCGCTGGCCTCGGGGCGCACCACCTCGCCCATGCTGGCGTGGGCGTTCAGCCCCGCCAGATAACCGCTGATCCAGGTCGTCTGGGCCGGGCTCAAGCTCTGGATAAGCGACGTCAGCTGGGCGGCCTGCTCGGCGCTCAGCGGGCTGCTGTGTTCGTCGATGGTCACTGGACTGATTGCCATTTTGAATCATGCGAAACCAGGAACGGATGCAAAGGCTATCGCGATCGCGTCAAAATTAAAACCTTTGTTTTTTTATTTTTATATAACCATTAAATATTTTCGCGGCACGCGCCACCCACTTGGAGTGCTTAAGCCGTACGCGCTGCGTCATACCCTTGCCGGAGCGGCTCTGCTAGGCTACCCGCCATGCGTGCGCTTGTTCTGCTGTGCCTGCCCGTGTTGCTGCTGACCGGTTGTGTCACGGCGCCACCCGGCAACCCGTCCAATTTATGCAGCATTTTCAAGGAGAAACACGACTGGTATGAGGACGCCGACGATGCCTTCGAGCGTTGGGGTGCGCCGATCCCGGTTCAGATGTCGATCATTTATCAGGAATCCCGCTACGTCGGCGACGCCCAGCCACCGCGCAACCATCTGTTCTGGATCATTCCCTGGACCCATATCAGTTCGGCCTATGGCTACACCCAGGCGTTGGATTCGACCTGGGACCAATACAAGTCCGATACCGGCCACCCATTCGCCGATCGCGACGATTTCGGTGACGCCACCGATTTCGTCGGCTGGTATGTCGACCAGAGCCACCGGATTCTGGGGATTTCGAAAGCCGACGCCTACAGCCAGTACTTAGCCTACTACCTGGGGGCCGGCGGCTATCGTCGGGGCGCCTACCGCGGCAAGCCCTGGTTGGTGCGCACGGCGCATCGCGTGCAAAGCCGCGCCAATCGCTACGGCCGGCAGCTGGCCGGCTGCCGCGCCGAACTCGAACACCCCGGGCACTGGTGGTGGCCGTTCTAGAAAATGCCTACAAGCCGGAAAATATTGGAGAGCCGGTGATCACCGGCATGTAGTGATCGACCAGCAGCGCGGTGAAAAGCGCCATCAGGTAAACGATCGAATAGCCGAAAGTCTTCATGCCGAGCCCCGGCTTCGGCCGCCATTTCAGACGCGCGGCGTAGACCAGGAACCAGCCCGACAGCGCGACCGCGGCCACCAGATACAGCCAGCCGCTCATGCCGGAAAAGAACGGCAGCAGCGATACCGCGAACAGGATTACCGTATAGATCAGGATCTGGGTGCGGGTGTGCTCGATGCCGTGGGTGACCGGCAGCATCGGGATATCGACTTCCGCGTATTCCTTGGCGCGATCGATCGCCAGCGCCCAGAAATGCGGCGGCGTCCAGATGAAGATGATCAGGAACAGGATCAACGAATTCGTGGTCACCGAACCGGTGACCGCCGCCCAGCCCAAAACCGGGGGCGCGGCGCCGGCCGCGCCGCCGATCACGATGTTCTGCGGCGTGGCGCGCTTGAGATACAGGGTATAGATGCCGGCATAGCCGACCAGTGCGAACAGCGTCAGCCAGGCCGTCAGCGCATTGACCAGCGTGAGCAGGATCGCCATGCCGGCCACGCCGATGGCGAACGCGAAGATCGCCGACCGGCGTGTATCCAGGTGGCCGGTCACCAGCGGGCGCTTGCGCGTGCGCTTCATGCGCGCGTCGGCCTGTACATCGATCATCTGGTTGACCGCCGCGGCCGAAGCCGCCATCAACCCGATACCGAGCGTACCGAACACCAGCGCGCCGATCGGCACCATGCCGGGCGTGGCCAGAAACATGCCCACAATCGCGGTGAATACGATCAACAGCACGACCCGCGGCTTGCACAGCTCGTAGTAGTCCGTGATCCGCTGCGACAGCGTCGGCTGGTAAACGGCGGAAGAAGAGCTAGGCATGATCGCGCGCGCTCCGGGCTTCTGAATGAATGGCGGCCAGCTTCAATGATAACAAGGCGATCGACACGCTACCGGCGACCGGCCGGCTTCACGCCCGGCGTTTGCTATTGACCACGACCAAGATGATAACCGCGACCAGCGCCATCAGGAACCACTGCGAAGCATAGATATAGTGCGCCCACGGCCGCAGCCCGATCGGATCTTCGCGCCAGTCGCGCACAAAACCGCCGGGCGCTGAAGGGTCGAGCAGCAGCAGACCGTCGGCCACCGGCGCGGCGTACTGGCAGCGCACCGTCGCCGTGTCCGGATAGTTGAGCGCGCGCGGCCAGCCCGACAGGCCGCACTGGCGCGCATCGCCGAAACGCAGGCTCGGTTGCGGAAAATCGCGCCAGTAACCCCGGATGCGCACCGCTCCCGTGGGCGCGGCGGGGTCCGGCTTGGCCGCGCTGCGACCGTCGGTTTTTGGCACCCAGCCGCGATCGACCATGATGCGCACGCCCGAGTCCAGAACCAACGGCGTCCAGACCCGATAGCCGGTACGCGTGCCTTCGACCTGGTCGGACAACAATAACTGGTGCGCTGTGTCGTAGTGGCCGCGCGCGATATAGCGATAGCCGCGCCGCGCTCCGCGGCCGGCCTTCAGATCGGCTGGCGTGATCCGCAACGGCTGCGGCCCGGCGGCCTCGGCGGCCCGATGCGCCGCGACCAGCCGCTGTTTATAGTGCGCGCGCTCGATTTGCCAGACGCCGAGCGCCGACAGCACGATTACGCCCACGATCGTGAGGGCGACGCCCCACCACGGCGGCACGAAACGAAACGACCCGATCTGCATGGGCGGCTATTGTGCCTCAAGCGGCCGCGCGTTAGGGCCGCGCGCCGTCGCCGAGCCAGGCGGCCGGCTCGATCGCGTGTTCGGCCGGCGGATCGATCGGCACTTGCGCCACACACGGCCCGGGCATCGCTTGTTCGAGCCAGGCCAGATTCTCCGCCAGCCGCGGCTGGCGCGGCGGCAGCGTATTGGCGACCCAGCCGGCGAACGTCGTGGTGGCGGCGATCGCGCGGGCGCTCAGCATGGCGTGGTTCACGCAGCCGAGCCGCATGCCGACAACCAGAAGCACCGGCCAATCGTGCGCGCTCGCCCAACCGGCAAAATCCCAGTTCGAATCCCAGTCCGCGCCGAGCGGCACATGCCAGCCGCCCGCGCCCTCGACCACCACCCAGTCGGCGTCTGCGGCCAGCCGGGCGTGGCCGGCATCGAGCACGGCGCGCTCGATACGCACACCGGCATCGGCGGCCGCGATATGCGGCGCGATCGCCGGCTCGAAGGCATAGGGATTGATCGCTTCGTAGGCGAAGCCGGGCGAGCCGGCCGCGGCCAGCGCCAGCGCATCCTCGTTACGCAGGCCTGCGGGCGTCGTCTCGCAGCCGCTGGCGACCGGCTTGTAGCCGACCGCGACATGCCCCGCCGCAACCAAGCCGCGCAGCACGGCGGTGGCGATCCGGGTCTTGCCGATCTCGGTATCGGTCCCGGTGACGAACAGCGTGCGCGCGGTCATATCGTTCTCAGGTCGTGTTCACGGCTGTCGGCGGCGGTCTGCATCTCTTGCCAGGCCGCGCCGAGCGCGGCGATCAGGCCATCCACATTCGACGCGGAATGCGCCGCGCTCAGGGTGATGCGCAGGCGCGAGGTGCCCGGCGCGACCGTCGGCGGCCGGATCGCGCCGACCAGGTAGCCCCGGGCCAACAAGGCATCGCTCAGCGCGAGCGCGGCGCGTTCGTCGCCGACGATCACCGGTTGGATCGGGCTGTCCGAGGCCGCGACCGTTATTCCGGCCGCTTTCGCGCCGGCCTTGAAACGCGCGACCAGTTCATGCAGACGGGCCTGATGTTCCGGCTCGTCGCGGATGATCGCGATGCCGCGCCGGGCCGCCGCCACCACCGCGGCCGGCATGGCGGTGGAGAAGATCAGCGAGCGCGCGGTCTGCAGAATCGCTTCGATCACGTCTCCGTCGCCGGCCACGAAGGCGCCGGCCGCGCCGACCGACTTGCCGAGCGTCGCGGTCAGCACGGGCACGGCCGCGCTGTCCAGCCCCGCTTCGGCCACCCGCCCCGCGCCGTCGCGCCCGAATACGCCGAGCCCGTGGGCATCGTCGACCATGAGCCAGGCATCGTGCGCGGCCGCCGCGTCGGCGAGCGCCGCCAGCGGCGCGCTATCGCCGTCCATGGAGAACACCGCGTCGGTGACCAGAAGACGATGGCCGCCGTCTATTTCGGCGAGCATTGCCTCGGCCGCCGCGGCATCGCCGTGGGTATAGATATGCTTGG
>NZ_DASSKM010000118.1:0-7720 GCF_035690525.1 Salinisphaera sp. | reverse complement strand
GTCGCGACAATCGAGACGCGATTCATGTCGCGCGTCATGCTGATAATGCGTTTTTGTACGCCGGGCAGTTCGGCGTCGCCAATTTCGACGCCCAGGTCGCCGCGGGCGATCATCACCGCATCGCTGGCGAGGATAATCTCTTCGATGTTGGTGATCGCTTCGCTGCGCTCGATTTTGGCAATCATCCCGGCGTCACTGCCGGCCTCGCGCATCAGCGTGCGCGCGAGTTCGATGTCGGCCGCTTCGCGCGGAAACGACACCGCCAGGTAATCGACCTCCAGCGCCGCAGCGGTTTTAATGTCGCGGCGATCCTTGTCCGTCAATGCCTCCGCCGACAGGCCGCCGCCAGCGCGGTTGATGCCCTTGTGGTTCGACAACTCGCCGCCGCTCTCGACCCGGCAGACAATGCGCGACCCGTCGATACGCTCGACCAGCATCGTAATCTGGCCGTCATTGAGCAGCAGTCGATCCCCGGCGCTGACGTCGTTTGGCAGGCTCTTATAGGTGATGCCGACCTGGTATTCGTCGCCAGCGTCGTCAGCGAGCTCCGCGTCGAGCACGAATTCGGCGCCGTCGCGAAGCATGACCGGGCCATTGGCGAACTTCTCCGTGCGGATCTTCGGCCCCTGCAGGTCGGCGATGATGCCGACGTCCTTGCCGATCCGCGCCGATGCGGCACGCACGGCTTCGACTCGCCGCGTATGTTCTTCGGCGGTGCCGTGAGAGAAATTAAGGCGTACGGCATCGACGCCCGCACGAATCATGCTTTCGAGAATGTGCGGCCCGTCGGAGGCCGGGCCCAGGGTGGCGAGAATTTTGGTGCGGCGCGGCATCGCGACTCCGGTTGGTCATCGTGGGAGTCGCTACAGTCTAACGCGGCCCCGGCTAGTCGCGGAAGCGGGATTCCAGCATCGCGACCGCGGGTAATGTCTTGCCTTCGAGAAACTCGAGGAAAGCGCCGCCGCCGGTGGAGACATAAGACACCTTGTCGGCGATGTCGAATTTGTCGAGCGCCGCCAGCGTGTCGCCGCCGCCGGCAATCGAGAACGCCTCGCTCGCCGCCACCGCCTGCGCCATCGCTCGGGTGCCTTCGCTGAACTGGTCGTACTCGAACACGCCGACCGGTCCGTTCCAGACGATGGTCCCGGCTGCATTCAGATGACCGGCCAGCGCTTCCGCGGTATCCGGCCCCACATCGAGAATCATTTCGTCGGCACCGACCGCGTCAATCGGACGCACGTCAGCCTCAGCGCTGGCGGAGAGTTCAGTCGCCACGACTACATCGGTTGGCAGAGGAATGTCGATGCCGCGCTCTGCGGCCGCATCCATCAGGCTGCGCGCCTCGTCGACCAGATCCGGCTCATGCAGCGAACGGCCGACATTGTGACCGGCGGCCGCGATGAAGGTGTTGGCGATACCGCCGCCGACGATCAGCTTGTCGACCTTGTCGAGCAGACTTTTGAGGACAGTCAGCTTGGTCGAGACTTTCGCGCCGCCGACAATCGCTGCCAGCGGCCGCTTCGGTTCGGCCAGCGCGCGGCCCAGCGCATCCAGCTCCGCGGCCAGCAATGGGCCGGCACAGGCGACCGGCGCGAACTTGGCCACACCATGCGTCGACGCCTGAGCGCGATGCGCGGTGCCGAAGGCATCCATGATGTAGATGTCGCATAGCGCGGCCATCTTCCGCGCCAACGCCTCATCGTCTTCCTTCTCGCCATCCAGAAAACGCACGTTCTCTGCCAGCGCGACCTCGCCCGGCTCGATCTCGACGCCATCGATCCACTCGGGCGCGAGGCGCACCGGGCTGTCGAGCAATTTGCCGAGGCGCTCGGCCACCGGCTTCATCGAGAACTGCGGATCGAACTGTCCGGCTTTCGGGCGGCCAAGATGCGATACCAGTAGCACGCGCGCATCGGCATCGCGGGCGGCGCGAATCGTCGGCAGCGCGGCGCGCAGCCGGGCATCGTTAGCCACCGCGCCATCGTCATCGAGCGGCACGTTCAAATCCTCGCGGATCAGCAGGCGCTGACCCGCGAGGTCGAGGTCGGTCATTTTGAGGATTGGCATAAGCTTAAAAAATCGAAGTCATTCTTAACCCCTCTCCCCCCGGGAGAGGGGTTGGGGTGAGGGTGCCCGGTAGCGCCAACGTCGTGATAAACCGTGCGTTGACGAAGCCCCGACCCTCACCCTAGCCCTCTCCCGGAGGGAGAGGGGACAAGAGCTTACTTGGCGTTAAGCACTGCGAGCGTCGTGTCGACCATGCGGTTCGAGAAGCCCCACTCGTTGTCGTACCACGAGCACGCCTTTACCAGCTTGCCGTCCGGGCTGACCTTGGTCATCGTCGCGTCATAGATCGACGACAGCGGGTTGTGGTTGTAGTCGGTCGACACCAGCAGTTCCTCGGTGTAACCGAGCACGCCCTTGAGCGGACCAACGGCTGCTTCCTTCATCACCCGGTCGATCTCTTCCTTGCTGGTGGCGCGCTCGGTGCTGATGGTCAGGTCGACGATCGACACGTTGATCGTCGGCACGCGCATCGCATAGCCGTCGAGCTTGCCGTCCAGTTCCGGCAGCACCAGGCCGATCGCCGCGGCGGCGCCGGTCTTGGTTGGAATCTGCGACTGCGTGGCCGAGCGCGCGCGGCGAATGTCCTTGTGGAAGACGTCGGTCAGCACCTGGTCGTTGGTGTACGAGTGGATCGTCACCATCAGGCCGGCGACGATGCCGAAGCTGTCGTTCAGCACCTTCGCGAACGGCGCGAGGCAGTTGGTCGTGCACGAGGCATTGGAAATGATCGTATCACTGGCCTTGATCGCCTGGTGGTTGACACCGTAGACCACGGTCGCGTCCACGTCCTTGCCGGCCGGGGCCGAAATAATGACCTTTTTGGCGCCGCCCTTCAGGTGCGCGCTCGCCTTTTCGCGGTTCGCGAACAGGCCGGTGCATTCGAGCACTGCATCCACACCCAGATCGCCCCACGGCAGCTTGGCCGGATCGCGCTCGGCGAACACCTTGATGTGGTCGCCGTTGACGACCAGATCGTTGCCCTCGACCTTCACTTCGCCGGGGAAGCGGCCGTGCGCGGTGTCGTAGCGCGTCAGGTGCGCGTTGGTTTCCGCATCGCCCAGATCATTGATCGCGACGATCTTCAGGTCATTCGCATGCCCCGACTCGTACAGCGCGCGGAGGATGTTACGGCCAATCCGTCCATAGCCGTTGATTGCGATCTTTTTCATACTTCGACTTCCTTCTCAGACAATAAGCCCTCCACCGTCGCGATCACGTTGTCGACGGTGAATCCAAAATGTTCGAACAACGCCGGCGCAGGCGCCGATTCGCCGTAGTGATCGATGCCGATGACACGGCCGCGCGCGCCGACGTAGCGATACCAGAAATTGGTGACGCCCGCTTCGATGGCGACACGGCGTTCGCATGCCGCTGGCAACACCTGCTCACGGTAAGCCGCGTCCTGCGCGTCAAAGACGTCGGTGCTCGGCATTGAGACGACGCGGGCGGCGACGTCACGGCGCGCCAGCGCCTTCGCCGCATCCACGGCGAGCTGTACCTCGGAGCCGGTCGCGATCAGGATCACGTCCGGCGTGTCTGGCGTGTCTGGCGTGTGGACCAGTATATAGCCGCCGCGACCAATGGCGCCCAGCGTTTCTGCATCACGCTGCTGCTGCGGCAGATTCTGGCGCGTCAGCGCCAGCGTCGTCGGTCTGTCGCGGCGTTCGATCGCCGCCTGCCAGGCCGCGGCAGTCTCGGCGCTGTCGGCTGGCCGCCACACGCTCATGCCGGGCATGATGCGCAGGCTGGCGACGTGCTCGATCGGCTGGTGCGTCGGGCCGTCCTCGCCGAGCCCGATCGAGTCGTGCGTCATTACGAAGATACTGCCGATCTTCATCAGAGCGGCCAGGCGCATCGCGTTGCGCGCGTAGTCGGAAAACGTCAGGAACGTGCCGCCGTAGGCGATGAAGCCGCCATGCACGGTCAGGCCGTTCTCGATCGCCGCCATCGCGAACTCCCGCACGCCGTAGTGCAGGTAGTTGCCGGTCATGTCGGCCGCGGTGATGGCTTTGGTGCCGGACCAGTTGGTATTGTTCGAGCCGGTCAGGTCTGCCGAGCCGCCGATCAGTTCAGGCAGGCATGGAGCAATCGCCTCGATCGCCGCACCGGACGACTTGCGCGTCGCCTTGCCGGATTCCGTGGCGACGGCCTCGGCCAGCATCTTGTCCGCGCATTCCGCCCAGTTCTCCGGCAGCTTGCCGGCGATGCGCCGCTCGAACTCCGCGGCCAGTTCCGGATGCGCTTTGGCATAAGCCGCAAACCGGTCGTTCCAACCCTGCTGCAACGCCTGACCGCGCTCGCGCGCGTCCCACGCCTGGTAAATATCGGCAGGCACTTGGAAGGCCGCGTGTGGCCAGTTCAGGCGCTCCCGCGTCGCCGCGATCTCTTCATCGCCCAGCGCCTCGCCGTGCGCCTTGGCCGTACCTTGCCGGGTCGGCGCGCCCCAGCCGATGATCGTCTTGCAGCAGATCAGCGTCGGCCGATCCGTCTCGGCGCGCGCCGCCTCAATGGCCTTTCCGATCGCGTCGCTGTCATGGCCGTCGACATCGGCAACCACGTGCCAGCCGTAAGCGTGGAAGCGACCGGGCGTGTCGTCGCCGAACCAGGCGTCAACCTCGCCGTCGATCGAAATACCGTTATCGTCGTAGAAGCAGATCAGCTTGCCGAGCTTGAGCGTGCCGGCAAGCGAGCAGGCCTCGTGCGACAGGCCTTCCATCAGGCAGCCGTCGCCGAGAAAAACATAGGTGTAGTGGTCAACGATCTCGTGGTCCGGCCGATTGAACCGCGCGGCGAGCAACTTCTCGGCCAGCGCCATGCCGACCGCCGCGCCAATGCCCTGCCCCAGCGGCCCGGTCGTCGTCTCGACCCCGGGCGTCGCGCCATATTCCGGGTGTCCCGGCGTCATCGAGCCGAGCTGCCGGAAGCGCTTGATCTCGTCCATCGGCAGCGCGTAACCCGACAGGTGTAGCAGCGAATACTGCAGCATCGTGCCATGGCCGTTAGACAGCACGAAGCGATCCCGGTCCGGCCAGCGCGGATCGACCGGATTGTGGCGCAAATAATCGCGCCACAGCACCTCGGCGATGTCCGCCATGCCCATCGGCATGCCCGGATGCCCGGAATTGGCTTGCTGAACCGCATCCATGCTGAGCGCACGGATGGCATTGGCGAGGTCGCGGCGGGTAGGCATGACGGCTCCGGGAAAATTAGCCGCATATTTTCGCCGAATACACATCTTCGGGCAACCGGCAAGCCGCGCAGCTTGACAATATGCCGCTCACCGGCTAAACCCTTAGTTTATGACCACTTGCACAGGTAAACGGCCATGGACGGCTTCAACAAACACAAAATCCTGCAGATTATCCTCATTTGCGACGGCATGTTGGTGGCGCTCTTTCTGCTAACCAACTACCTCGCCCCAATTCCTTCCTGGACGATCACGCACTGGTTCGACATGGATTCGGAAAAGAACATCCCCACCTGGTTCTCGACCGTGCAGTTGTTCTTTATCGCCAGCCTGTGTGCCACCTATTGGCGCGGGCTGGAAGAGCGACATCTGCGCCGCTTCTACCTCCTGGCCGCCCTCGCGTTCGCTTTCCTGTCGATGGACGAGGCGGCGCAATTGCACGAAGGCATCGCCCGTCTGGCCCGGAAGGTGGGAGCAATGTACGCCGACCCGACGCCCGGCCTGGAGCTGTGGATGGTTATTTATCCAGCGGTGGCAATAGCGGGGGCGGCGCTTTTCTGGCGGGAAGTTGCGGCGTTCCTGCGCGACAAAAGAGGCAACGCAATCCTCTTTGGCGGTGTAATCATCTACCTCGGTGGCGTCATCGGCTTCGAAGCGCTTGCCGTCATGTTCATCCCGACAGGCACGCACAATTGGCTGAGCGGCACAGAAGTAGCGCTCGAAGAAGGCAGCGAACTACTGGGCCAGTCGCTGATGGTCTACGCCATGCTGAACAAGCTCAAGCCGACCCGAGTGGCAGAACGCGCGGAGCAGGCGCTGGGGCTAGGAGTGACGCGACCGCAAACATAGAAATTTCGCCAATCCCCGCTATAGTTCTTGTATCGCATTACCAACCAATTAAGGAAAGCGAGCATGGCCTCAATAGCGCAACTCTGGCTCCCCACCCTGCTGTCGGCCGTTGGCGTGTTCATTGCCAGCAGCATCCTGCACATGGTCCTGAAGTTCTGGCACGGGTCGGATTACAAGGCGCTACCGAACGAAGACGAAGTCAGCGGCGCGATACGCAAAGGCGGTGCAAAGGCAGGGATACACGCCATCCCGTACTGCAGCATGGAGGACATGAAAAAGCTCGAAACCAGGGTGAAGTTCAAGGACGGCCCGGTCGGGCTACTGATCCTCCGCCGGCCAGGCCCGATGAACATGGGCGCGAGCCTCATCCAATGGTTCGTTTTCTGCCTGATCGTATCGGTCTTTTGCGCCTACCTCGCCGCCAGCACCCTGCCGATCGGCGCGCCGCTGATTCAGGTGTTCCGCGTCGTCGGCACCATCGGCTTCATGGCCTACGCCTTCAGCATCATTCAGGCCGGGATCTGGGGCAGCCAGCCGTGGAACGTCGTGATCAAGAACGTGATCGACGGGCTGATTTACGGGCTGGTGACCGGCGCGTTATTCGGCTGGCTCTGGCCATAAACCGGCACCGGACATAATGAAGCCACTTCGGAGCGGCTCCCAGGGAACAGCAGCAGATCGCGATCCTGTTTGAGCATCCGCCAAGATGCGCCCATCAAGGTCCAGGTCGTTGAAAATTTCCCCATATCTCTCTGCCCTCAGCCATGCCAGCCCGGGAAATCCGATGGATCACCCGCCGAAAGACGACACTTCGGCAATCTGTATACGAAATGACCCCATTTCGATGCCGACAAATCGTTCTGGGTCGCCTTAATCCTGTCTGAGTTCATGATGGCGGCCTTTATGTCTTCTTCGACTTTTTCGATATCGAAACAGCCAGGAACCGCATGCCTTTGGAAACGAATATCATCGATTTGACCGTTGGGCTTCAGCAGATAGCTGACATTCAAGATTCCGCCTGTCTCCAAGGCGTCTTTGGCACGCGTGATACCGTAATCCATCTTCCCTTTTGACTCTACTGCGACGCCATCCAGAAATGCCGGTTGATAACGCCATCGCGCGACTTCCCGTTGGACATGTTTTCGGATCTCGTGGAACCGGGCGGGAACGCCGGCTATCGACAGATTGGACACGGTTCCATTTGGCTCAATGGTAAACGTCAACACAAAGTCTATATTGGGTTGATACCAGCGCGATTGATAGTAGAACTCTGGCGAAGTCTGGACCAGGGGCACGGCCTGGCTGTTTTTGTATTCGAATTTGAGTTGTTGTTTATCGCCGTTTTGAATCAACCTCCAATCAATACCCATGTGGTAGGTGGTTTGAGCATTCGAGCTTGTTGCACGAACTTGCTTTGCCTTGTTCAGGAATAAAGGTTTCATCTTCTCAAGAATGCTGTCCGGAAGCCCGCCGGCCGGCTCGCGTTCAAAGTACGGCGTTCCTGCGTCGTCGAATTTAACGGTTGCGTAGACACTACCATGACGTAGCTCGCCGGCGTGGCTGCTGAAGCTCAATCCGGAAAAGGCAACAAACAATAAAAAAAGCAGATACTTCATG
>NZ_DASSKM010000117.1:0-5305 GCF_035690525.1 Salinisphaera sp. | reverse complement strand
TTCGCGGTTGGCGAATTTGCCGTCCCCGTGCTGCTCCGGTCGGCGGCCGGGGCATGGGTGGCGCAGCCGGCCAGAGCCACGATCAGGGGCAGAGCGACACGGGGAGCCAGTCGGTACGTCATGTAGCAGGGCACGGTCTTGAAGGTGACGCCTAGACTACCTGACCGGCGGCGTTGGCGGAGGCCCAGGCCCATTGGAAATTGTGCCCGCCGAGGTGCCCGGTCACGTCGACCACTTCGCCGATGAAATACAGCCCCGGCACGTCGCGCGCCGCCATCGTCGAGGATGACAGGCCCTCGGTGTCCACCCCGCCGATGGTGACTTCGGCGGTGCGATAGCCTTCGGTGTCCTCGGGTACGAACCGCCAATCGGCCAATCCGGCGCCGAGCGCACCCAGTTCGTCGTCCGATAACGTTTTCAGGCGAGGATCGCCCAGGCGCGCGGCGCCGGCATCGCGGCATAAACAAACCGCGAGGCGCTTCGGTAGCCGCTCGGCCAGCACGCTCGACAAGCGCGCATTCGGGCGCTGCGCACGCCGCTCGCGCAGCCAGCCCCGGGCATCCACACCGGGGAGAAAATCCACGCCGACCGCGTCGCCCGCCCGCCAGTAGGACGACACCTGCAGCATGGCCGGGCCGCTCAAACCGCGATGCGTAAACAGCATGCCGGCATCGAAACTCATCCCGTTGCAGCGCGCCTCGACCTCCAGGCCCAGCCCGGACAGCTCGACGAACGGCGTGCGCTCGCGCGCGGCCAGCGTGAACGGCACCAGCGCGGGGCGCGGCTCGCGCACGCCCAGCCCGTACCGCCGCGCCAGATCGAAGCCGAACCCGGAGGCGCCCATTTTCGGAATCGATAGGCCGCCGGTGGCGATCACAACCGCCTCGCCGCGCCAGACGCCGGCGCCGGTCTCGACCCGGAAACGGTCGCCGGCCTCGCGTTCGACATGCCGGATATCGATTTCGGTATGTACGGCCACGCCCGCACGCTCGCATTCGTCGAGCAGCAAACGCACGATCTGCTTGGACGAACCGTCGCAGAACAATTGGCCGCGCTCTTTTTCGTGATAGGCGATACCGTGGGCCTCGACCAAGCCGATGAAATCGGCCGGGGTGTAGCGCGCCA
This sequence comes from Salinisphaera sp., assembly GCF_035690525.1. Lineage (GTDB taxonomy): Bacteria > Pseudomonadota > Gammaproteobacteria > Nevskiales > Salinisphaeraceae > Salinisphaera. Next base: position 4,180 of record NZ_DASSKM010000117.1, on the reverse strand, counting down.
ACGCCGATTTGCAGTAGTGCGGGTTGGCCGACAGGAAATTGTCGGGTTCGCTGTACAGATTGGTGAAATTACAGCGCCCGCCGCCCGACATCAGTATCTTCTTGCCCACGCGGCGCGTCTTTTCCAGCACCTGCACGCGCCGGCCGCGCGCGCCGGCCACCGCGGCGCACATCAGCCCCGCCGCGCCGCCGCCGAGCACGATCACCTCGGTATCGATTGCCTGCGTCATGCGGTCATCCGTCAGCCGGCGGAGATTGTCGCATACAATATTTAAGCATCCGGAACTGATCCGGCATCCGGTTCCGCTTCGGCTGCGTAGCCAGCCGAAAACATTACGCCGGCGGCGCGGTCGCCGGTCTACAGGAGTTCGTCATGGCCCGTCTTCGTTTTCTCGGCCCGTTGTGCGCCCTGATGTCGTTATCGGCCTGCAGCGTCGTGCCGAGCCCCGATTTTCCGCGCGAACACAACGTCGATCTGGACCGCTACATGGGTACCTGGTACGTGATCGCGAATATTCCGCCGGCCAAGACTAAGCACGCGTATAACGCCATCGAGCGCTATACGCGCGGCGAAGGCAACCGGATCGACGTCGAGTTCACCTATCGCGAGGGCGGCTTCGACGGCGAAAAGCATACGATGACGCCGACCGGCAGCGTGATCGACGATACCGGCAACGCGGTCTGGGCGATGCATTTCTATTGGGTGCTGCGCCTGCAGTTCGTGATTTCCTACGTCAGCCCGGATTACGACAGCACGATCGTGGCCCGCGAGGCGCGCGATTACGTCTGGATCATGGCGCGCACGCCGCAAATCAGCGACGAACATTATCAGGCGCTGGTGCAACGGGTGGCGGATCTCGGCTACGACACGGAGAAGCTGCGTAAAGTACCGCAACAACCGTTGGCCGAACGCGACGATCTATGAGCCGACGCGCTTTTTACCATTGGCGCGGCATAGCTTGAGCCGGCGCCGGGCGGATACCCGCGAGATACGCCGGGCGGAATGGCGGCGCCTGATCGCGCTGACCCCCTACCTGCGGGCGCACACGCCGCGGGTGGCGCTGGCGATGGCGTTTCTGGTGGCGGCCAAGGGGGCTTCGGTGCTGTTGCCGATCGCGCTCAAGCATATCGTCGACAGCCTGGATCGTTCCGAACACAGCGCCGCCATCGTGCTGCCGCTGGGCCTGCTGCTGGCCTACGGCGCGCTGCGGTTGGCCTCGACCCTGTTCGGGCAGATCCGCGACTTGGTGTTCGGCCGCGTGACCGAGCGCACGATGCATCAGGTCGCGTTGGCGGTATTCAACCATCTGCATGCGCTCGATCTGAATTTTCATCTGTCGCGGCGCACCGGCGGCCTATCGCGCGATATCGAACGCGGGCTGGGCGGCATCCGTTTCCTGCTGCGCTTCATGCTGTTCAACATCCTGCCGACGGCGTTCGAGATCGGGCTGGTCGCGGCGATCCTGTTCTATTACTACTCGATCTGGTTCACGCTCATCGTGCTCGCGAGCGTGGTGGTCTATGTGGCCGTAACCGCGGCCCTGACCGAATGGCGCACCCGCCATGTACGCGAATCCAATCGCCTGGACGCGGCGGCCAACACCCGGGCCGTGGACAGCCTGCTCAACTACGAAACGGTCAAGTATTTCGGCAACGAGTCGTTCGAGGCCGATCGTTACAACGCCGAACTCTCTCGCTGGGCCGACGCCATGGCCCGGGCCCGCCGCTCGCTAGGCGTGCTCAACATTCTGCAGGCGCTGGTGATCGCGCTGGCCATGACCGCGATGATGATTCTGGCCGGCCGGCGCGTGGTGGCCGGGGCCATGACGCTGGGCGATCTGACCATGATCAACGCCTATATGCTGCAGCTGTTCCTGCCTTTGTCGGCGCTGGGGTTCGTCTACCGCGAACTGAAGAAGGCCATGGCCGATAGCGCGCGGATGTTCGCCCTCACCGATATCGCGCCCGCCGTCACCGACGCCGAACACGCGCGGCCACTGGATTCGCCCCGGCCCGGCATCGTGTTCGACGACGTGCATTTCGGCTATACCGCGGATCGCAAGATTCTGCACGGGGTCGATCTCGTTGCCGCACCCGGCGCCAAGGTGGCGGTGGTCGGCCACAGCGGCGCCGGCAAGTCGACGCTGGCCCGGCTGTTGTTCCGGTTTTACGATGTCGACGCCGGGGCGATTCGTATCGATGGCACCGACATCCGCGATCTGACGCTGGATTCCCTGCGCGCGGCGATCGGCGTGGTGCCGCAGGACACGGTGCTGTTCAACGACACGATCGAATACAACATCGCCTACGGCGCGCCCGAACGCACGGATTCGGCCTCGGTCGAGCGCGCCGCGCGCCTGGCGCACCTCGACGGATTCATTGCCCGCCTGCCCGACGGGCTTCGGACCGTGGTCGGCGAGCGCGGGCTCAAGCTCTCCGGTGGCGAGAAACAGCGCATCGCCATCGCCCGCGCGATGCTCAAGAATCCGGCGATCCTGATCTTCGACGAGGCCACGTCGTCGCTGGACAGCCAGGCTGAACGGGCGATCACCAAAGCGCTGGCCGATCTGGCCACCGATCACACCACGCTGGTCGTCGCTCATCGTCTGTCCACGGTGGTCGATGCCGACCATATCGTGGTGCTCGATGCCGGCCGCGTGGTCGAACAGGGCCGGCATACCGAACTGCTTGCCGCCGGCGGCGTCTATGCGCGCATGTGGCGGCTCCAGCAGTACGATGAAGACAACGATCGTAGTCAAGACGCCGCGATTTCGCCGTAACGGCGCTGACGAATCAGCAGGCTGACCGCCGAGATCAGCGACAATACGGCCACCGCCGAGGCGAACACGACGCCGGCAATGCTCAAGCCGAAGCCGCGCGCGATCAGCCCCAGCCCCACCACCGGGATCGAGATCGCGATATAGGCGACCACGAAAAAGGTCGAGGCCACCTCGGCCCGGCGCGCGGCCGGGCTGGCTGCGGTGATTTCGCCCATTCCGGCGCGGAACGACGCGCCCTGCCCCGCGCCCGCGGTCGCGCCGGCCACGATCATGAGCGCGAGCGAGCCCAATTCGATCGCCGCGATCAGAAAGCCCATGCCGACGATCAGCCCGAGACAGCCGAGCGGCAGCCGCGCGGCACGCGGCAGGCGCGACTGGAACGCCTGGCCGACGATCGAGGCGATGAACGGCACGAACACCACGCTGCCGGTCAGCGCATGATTGCCGTAGCCGAGCACCTTGCCGAGAAACGCGGGCGCGACCGCCGTAAACAGCCCCATCACCGCAAAGCCGGCGAACCCGGCGATGGCCGCCGGGATGAACACGCCGCGCACCTCGGGCGGCACGCCGGGCTTGCGGATCGTCAACCGCGGGCGATCGGGGCGGCGCGCGGTTTCCGGCGCCAGCCAGAGCACGGCCGCCGCAACCGCGATCAGCAGCAGATCGACCACGAAACACAGCAACAGCGGCGCCGGCGCGTATTCGGCGAGAACCCCGGCCACGAACGGTCCGAGCCCGAGTCCGCCCATATTGGCCGCGGTCGCCACCAACGTGGCCTGGTCGCGCCAGCGGCGCGGCGCCATCTCCACCACCGATACCGTCGCCGTGCCGGTGAAGATCCCGGCCGAGAATCCCGACAGCAGCCGGCCGATGAGCAACGGCAAGAGCGCGCCGCCGCATATGAAGGCAGCCGCGCTGGCCGCGGAAAACAGCAGGCCCAGGGCCAACATGGGCCGCCGGCCGATCTGATCGGACCAGCTGCCGGTAATGATCAGCGCGGCGATCACACCTACTGCGTACGCCGCGAAAATCACCGTGATCATGAGCTCGGAGAAACCCAGCTCATGCTGATAAATCGGGTAAAGCGGCGTCGGCAGCGTGGTGCCCATCATATTGATGGCAAAGGTTGCCGCAAGGCCGATGAAAACGGCGGTGGCCGCGGGAGACGACAAAGTCATCGCTAGACGAAAGTCGGGGGTCAAACGACTAGGCTAGCAGGCGGAGCCTGCTAGACGCGCTAATCCGACTCCCCGGCCGCCACCCACTGCGCGATTTGGTCCGGATGCTGGTCGATGAAGTGCCGGATCGCGGCCGGATAACCGTTGTTCCGGGCATCGAACAAGGCGCTCTGCAGTTCGGCCAATGACAGGTGCATCGCCGAAAGCATGGCGGCCACGCGCG
>NZ_DASSKM010000116.1:0-7719 GCF_035690525.1 Salinisphaera sp. | reverse complement strand
TCAGCGACAATGAAGCCGCTCGGCAGGTGAACAACGCCAAAACCGAGATCTTTCAATCCATCAATCAAGCCCGGATTCCGGCTGCCTGAAGCTCGCTATCCGCCGCGCTGCTCAGGCTCATGTCTGGGTTGGAAAAGACTGCATACGCCTACCCTCGCCTTCCACCATCGCGCTGCGCCTGATCACGCTCGCGCAGGACCCACAAGTCAGCCTGAGCCAGGTCGGCGAACTGGTCCAATGCGATCCGGCCTTGACGGGCAAGCTCCTGCGGCTGGCGAACTCGCCGCTCTATGGCTACGGCGGGACCGTCACGACTCTCTCGCGGGCGCTGCAAGTCTTGGGTTTGAACGCCACCGTCATCCTAGCGCTGAGCTTTTCGCTACGCGATGAATTAGGCTCGGCGTCGGCGGCGAGTTTCAATACCGCCCGTTACTGGTGCCAATCGCTGTTTACCGCCCTGGCGGCGCGCGGCCTGGCCGTCGAGTTGCGCGAAACGCTGCCGGAGTCTTTTTTCCTGGCCGGGTTGCTGCGGGAGATCGGGCTACTGGCGATGGACGCCGCCTTCGGTGCGCGCTGGGTGCGTATTTATCAACGCAGCGACGATCATTCCGATCTCCTGGCTCGCGAGACCGAGGCGTTGGGCTTTAATCACGCCGAAGCCGGCGCCTGGCTCTTGCGGCAATGGCGGTTGCCCGAGTATTTGCCGATAAGCGTCACCAACAGCCACGGCGCCCCGCCTTTTGCAGCCGCGCCGACGAATGAGACAGCCCGGGTCTCCGCATGCGTCGCGGTGGCCAGCCGCATGGCCGACGCTTGGCTCGCCGGCGGCGATAGCGACGCCCTGGCGGGGATCGGCGAGACGATCGCGCCGGGATTGCCCCTGAAATCCGATCAATACTGGCATATGTTGGCGGAGCTGACGGCGCAAATCCCCTGGATCGAAACCTGTTTCGAGGTCCAGCTCATGGATGCCGCGCAACGCCGGGCGATGGAAGACCGCGCCCAGGACATCGCGATCGCCCGGAATTTACTTAGCGTACGCGCCGCCGACGATCTGGAACAGCGGACCCGGGCGCTCGAACGCCGCACGGACGGGCTGGATGCCCGCGCCCAGCGGGATTCCATGACCGGGCTGTTCAATCGCGAATACATCGTCGCCACGCTGGATAAGGCGTTTGCCAACGCCAACCGGGACGACACGCCGCTGAGCGTAGCCTTTATCGATATCGATCGATTCAAGGCCATCAACGATACCTACGGCCATGCCGCCGGCGACTCGGTCATCATCGGGGTGGCCCGCCGACTCCTGGTGGGGGTACGGCAAACCGATGTGGTCGCCCGCTACGGGGGCGAAGAGTTCGTCATTATCCTGAGCGCGGTCGCGCCGGAAGAAGGCCATGCGATCATGCAGCGTTTGTTGAGCAACATCCGCTTGCACTCGTTTCGCCTACCCGATAACAGCCACTTGAACGTCACCGTATCGATCGGCGTGGCCACGCACCGATCGGAGTCGAGTATTTTTCCCGACGCGCGACAACTGCTCGAATCCGCGGATCAGGCGATGTATGTCGCCAAACGCAGCGGCCGCAATCGAGTGGTCGCCAACGGAGGCGTGGCCGCAGAGCGCCGAGGGTAATTATCAACCGCCGTTCATTTGCGGACGCCTAAACGCGTTGTGGCGTCTTACCTGCCCTTGGCTTGATTGGCCACGGCCTGGGCCGCCGCTTCGGCCGCCTCGGCGTCGCCGAGATAACCCGATTCGACGACGTTGAGTTCGTCGTCGAGCCGGTAGCGTAGCGGAATGCCGGTGGGAATATTCAGGCCGGTGATCTCGTCGTCGGACACGCCGTCGAGATATTTCACCATCGCGCGCAGGCTGTTGCCGTGGGCGGCGACCAGCACGTTATCGCCGGCCTTGAGCCGGGGCGCGATGGCGTCGTGCCAGTACGGCAGCACACGCTCGAGCGTCAGCTTGAGCGATTCGGTGCCGGGCAGCACGCGCGCGTCCAACTTGGCATAGCGTGGGTCGTTGTGCGGATGGCCGGGATCGTCGGCATCCATTGCCGGCGGCGGGATATCGTAGCTGCGACGCCAGATATGCACCTGCTCGTCGCCGTGTTTTTCGGCCGTCTCGGCCTTGTCCAGCCCCTGCAAGCCGCCGTAATGGCGCTCGTTGAGCCGCCAGTGACGCTCGACATCCACCCAGGCCTGATCCATTTCGCCGAGCGCGACCCACAGCGTCCTGATCGCCCGCTTAAGCACCGAGGTGAAAGCGATATCGAAGCGGATATTCTCCGCCGCCAACAGCTTGCCGGCGTTTTTTGCCTCTTCAAGCCCGGTGTCGGACAGATCGACATCGACCCACCCGGTAAAGCGGTTTTCCAGATTCCACAGACTCTGTCCGTGGCGCAAGAGTATGAGCTGGCCGGCCATGACCTGTCCTCGAAATAACCCGGGTTCAACCTTGATGTTAACCCAGGCGCGCCGGCGGCGTCAGCCGTTGTCGTGCTCGGCGTAGAGAATGCGGATACCGTGCTGAATGCCCCAGTCGCGCGCCTTGGCGATGTCCCGGCCCATGTAGATATCGATCTTGTTAGTCCAGCGCGCGGCCATTTTGTCACGCACGACATAGACCCCCGGCAGGCCCTCGATCTTGACCTTGGTGCCGTGCGTCAGCCCTTTCTTGATCAGATCGCGCGAGACCGCGATCGCATGCATGCCCGGCACCAGGACATCGCCCCAGGCCGCGACCGACGGCTGGTGTCGGGTGGTCTGCGAAGCCACCGAGTTATACGCCGATACGGCCACGCTCAACGGTTTCCATTCGACGGATTCCGCGCTCGCGCCAGCGCCGCCGAACAACAGCAGAAAGCCCGCGCAGGCAGCGGCGCATATCTTTCGGCGCATAGCCGGTTCCTCGCCCTGTTCACGCCCCCTTGCGAACGCGTCAACATAAACAATCAAGCTGAACAGGACCTGTCCGTTACCCGTAAGCTGACGAAGTCGGCGATTTGGTCCAGTTCGTCGCCCATGAATCGCAGCGTCGCGGCCAGGGGCGCGATAAGCATGATATGGGTCACGCCCGGATAGATTTTCACTTTGGCCGAGCCGCCGGATTGATTGACCTTTGCGGCCATATTTATCGTGTTTTCCGGCCGCACCGTGGTATCCGCGCCGCCGTGCAGCAACAGCATCGGCGGCTCGTCGCCGTCGACGAAATTAATCGGCTGCGTGTTCGGCCAATTAGACTTCGGCGCGAAGATCTTTTGCAGCGTAGGGCCCTTGATCGGCAGAAAATCATAGGGCCCGGCCAGGCCGATGAAGCCCGCCAAGTCGTGGATCGAGGCGCCGGCAGCGGCCAGATAGGCACCGTCCGTGGCCAGCATGGCCGCGATATGCGCGCCGGCCGAATGCCCGGCCACGAACAGATGGCAAGCGTTACCGCCGTAGGCGCCGATATGTTGCCGGGTCCAAGCCACCGCCGCCGCGCCGTCTTCGATGAAGGCCGGGAAGCGCACCGCCGGATACAGTCGATAGTCGGGCAGCACGGCCGTGATGCCGCGCGAGGCGAGCGCCTGGCCGACGAAGCGATAACCGTCCTTGTTGCCACTCTGCCAGCCGCCGCCGTAGAAGAACACGACCACCGGATGCCCCGCCGCCGGCTCGTCCGGCGTATAGATATCGAGTTTTTGCCGCGGCAGGTTGCCGTAAGCAATATCGGAATGCCGATCATAGCCCCAGCGCGGCACCAGCGTATTGACCCAGAACTGGCCCGAACAGGCCGCGAGCAGCGAGGCGAGCAGGCTCACGGCCGCCGCCTGAAACAGGTGTTGCCAGCCACGCCGGCTCACAGGGTATTTACAAAACGTAGCGAGCGCCGGCAGTTTGGGCACGCCCGGAGCGCAGGAAGCGCAGCGTATAAGCAATACGTGAGCATTACGAGCACCGGACGGGCCCGAAATGACAAGCGCAGTAGTTTTGTAGATATCCTCTCACGTCATGGTCACGAATTCTTCGGCACTGGTCGGATGGATCGCGACCGTGTCGTCGAAATCGCGCTTGGTGGCGCCCATCTTCACCGCCACGGCAAAGCCCTGGATCATCTCGTCCGCGCCGTCGCCGATCACGTGCGCGCCGACCACGGTCTCGTCGTTGCCGGCGCAGACCAGCTTCATGTCCGAGGGCGTCTTGTCCTCGAGCACGCCGTGGTACAGCGCGACATAATGCGTGGTGTAGACCTTGATCCCGTCGTCGCCGTAGTCGGCGCGCGCTTTGGCCTCGGAAAGACCGACGCTCCCGACCGGCGGATGGGTGAAGACCACGCTCGGCACGTTGTGATAATTCAGACGGCACTCGGGCATGCCGCCGAACAGCCGATCGGCCATCCGCCGCCCGGCGGCGATCGCCACCGGAGTCAGGTTAATGCGCCCGGTCACGTCGCCGAGCGCGTGCACGCCCTCGACCGGCGTATCCTGCCAGTCGTCGGCCGGCACCGTGCCGTCGGCGTTCAATTCCAGCCCAATCTTGTCCAGACCCAGGCGATCGGTGCTCGGCGCGCGGCCGATGGCCCAGATCAGTTCGTCGTAGCCGCCGACGGTGTCGCCGTCCTCGAAGCGCACCTCGATTCGGCCGGCGCGTTCGGACAATTCCGCCGCGCGGCGATTCATTTGGATCTCGATGCCGGCCTCGCGCATGCGCTCGATCAGCGTATCGCCGAGCATGGCCTCGAAACCGGCGAGCACATGTCCCTTACGCAGCAGCAGCGTCACCTCGCTGCCCAGCGCGTTGAGTATGCCGGCCAGTTCGCAGGCGATATAGCCGCTGCCCGCGATAGCGACGCGATCCGGGCGCCGGCGCCAGGCGAAAAAGCCGTCCGAGTCCGTACCGAGCGCGGCGCCGGGAATCTGCGGCCAGCGCGGCTTGCCACCGGTGGCGATCAGCACGTGCTCGGCGCTGATCCGCCGGCCGTCCACCTCGACGGTCTTCGTATCGACGAAATGCGCCTCCCCGGCGACGCGCTCGACGCCGCTGTTGTCGAGATTGCGGCCATAGACCCCGTTCAGACGCTCGACGTAGGCCTCGCGCCTGGCGACCAGCTTCGCCCAGTCGTGATCGTCAGGCACCGAATTGAAGCCGTAGTCCCGCGCGTGGGCCGCATGCGCGGCGAATTCGGCAGCGTGCCACATGACCTTCTTCGGCACACAGCCGACGTTCACGCAGGTTCCGCCCAGCCGGCCGCGCTCGACGAGCACTACTTTCGCCCCGTGCGAAGCGGCGCGGCGCGCCGTGGCGATGCCGCCGGAACCGCCGCCGATAACGAGTAGATCGTAGTGATCAGCCATGATTTCCAGTTCCAATCCCTGAATGATTGATGTGGCATTGTAGGCGCGCCGTCATGGGGCGAGCCAGCCACCCCGGCTACGCCGAGCATCCGTTTGCGGTTGCGCGGCGCTTTTCGAACAGACCGTTCGCCAATCGGAACACGGCGCTCTTGATTGCGGAGCGGCACACCGCATGATCAACAGACCATCGACAAAGGCTGCCAAGACAACTATGAGTGCTGCGACCGAAACCGCCGACAACCCGCTTCTCGACATGCTGGCCACCGGCGAACTGCCGGATTTCGAACGGCTCTCGCCCGAGCACGCCGAGCCGGCCGTCGATGTGCTGATCGACGAAGCACGCGCGGTGATCGATCGCTGCACGACCGGAGACGCAGCCGCGGCGTGGGCTGATCTGATCGCGCCGATCGAGGCGGCCGAGGATCGGCTGGAGCGCGTGTTCTCGCCGGTCGCGCATATGCACGCGGTGATGGATTCACCCGGTTGGCGCGAGGCCTATCAAGCCTGCGTGCCCAAGCTGACCGCGTTTTCCTCGGAAGTCGGCCAGAACGTCGCACTCTATAATGCAGTCAAGGCATTGCACGATTCGGCCGAATTCACCGCCCTCGACGCCACGCACCAGCGCGTGATCGTCGACCGGCTGCGCGATTTCGAGCTGGCCGGCGTGGCCCTGCCCGACGAGGCCAAGAGCCGCTACAAGGAGATCGCCCAGCGGCTGTCCGAACTGTCGACCATATTCCAGCAGAATCTGCTGGACGCGACCCAGATCTGGCAAAAACACCTCACCGATCGTGACGCCCTGGAAGGGCTGCCCGATTCCGCGCGCGACCTGCTGGCCCAGAACGCGACCAACAAGGATATGGATGGCTGGTTGATCACGCTGGATGCGCCGAGCTTCATCGCCGTACTTACCCATGCCGAGGATCGCGCGTTACGGGCCGAAGTCTACGAAGCGTTCTCGACTCGGGCCTCCGATACCGGTCCGCACGCCGGCGAATACGACAACTCGACCGTGATGGACGAGATTTTGGCCCTACGGCACGAGGCCGCCGGCCTGCTGGGCTTCACCCATTATGCCGAACGCTCACTGGCCAAGAAGATGGCCGAATCACCGGCCCAAATCGAATCCTTTCTACTCGATCTGGCCGCGCGCAGTTTCGAACCCGCCCGCGCCGAACTCGCCGCGCTGGAGGCATTGGCCGCCGCCGATGGCATCGACAAGTTGGCTGCCTGGGACGTGTCGTACTATGCGGAGCGCCTCAAGCGGGCCCGCTACGACTTCACCACCGAAGACCTGCGGCCCTATTTTCCGGCGCCCAGCGTCATCGAGGGCCTGTTCAAAGTCACCCAGCGGCTCTACGACGTCACGATCGAAACGCGGCATGACGTGCCGACCTGGCACGCCGACGTTACCGTCTACGAGATCACCGATGCCGACGGCGCCTCACGCGGCGTGTTCTATCTCGACCCCTATGCCCGCGAAGGCAAGCGCGACGGCGCCTGGATGCATCCGTTCCAAAGCCGGCGCGTGCTGAAAGACGGCGGTATACAGAAGCCAATGGCGTTTCTCACCTGCAACTTCTCGCCGCCGGTCGGCGGCAAGCCGGCGCTGCTGACCCACGACGAAGTCACCACCCTGTTCCACGAATTCGGCCACGGCCTGCACCACATGCTCACGCGCGTCGAGTGGCCGTCGCTGGCCGGTATTTCCGGCGTGGAATGGGACGCGGTCGAACTGCCCAGCCAGTTCATGGAGAACTGGTGCTGGTATCGCGAATCGCTGGACTTGTTCGCCGCGCACTATGAAACCGGCGAGAGACTGCCCGCTGCGCTATTCGGCAAGCTCTCGGCCGCCCGCAACCACATGGCCGGCTGGCAGATGCTGCGTCAGATCGAGATCTCGCTGTTTGACCTGCGCCTGCACCGGGACTTCGATCCGGCCTCGGGGGCGGCGGTCATGCAAACCCTGAACAAGGTACGCGCCGAGGTCGCGGTACTGCGGCCGCCCGAATCCAATCGTTTTCCGCACGGCTTCATGCATATCTTTGCCGGCGGCTACGCAGCCGGCTACTACAGCTACAAATGGGCCGAAGTGCTCTCGGCCGACGCCTTCTCGGCATTCGAGGAAACCGCCCTGTTCGATGCCGACACCGGCCGGCGCTTCCTCACCGAAGTACTCGAACGCGGCGCCACCCGCGGCGCTATGGACAGCTTCGTCGCCTTCCGCGGCCGCGAACCGTCGATCGACGCCCTGTTGCGCCATAGCGGGCTGGCCACGCCGCACGCCGCCTGAGGCCGACCCGGCGGCGCAGCCCGCCAAATCCGCTCGGCCGGTACAATAGCTGCCGGCCGGCTTATGGCTCCATCGGCCGAAGCC
>NZ_DASSKM010000115.1:0-10084 GCF_035690525.1 Salinisphaera sp. | reverse complement strand
CCACCGTCATGACGCTGGCCGGCGGCGCCTTGTTTGGGCTGGTTCGGGGCGTGCTGCTGGTGTCGTTCGCCTCCTCGATCGGGGCCACGCTGGCGTTTCTGGCCGCGCGTTTTCTGCTGCGCGACTGGGTACAGAAACGCTACCGGCGGCGATTGCAGGCCGTCAATGACGGCATCGAGAAAGACGGCGCCTGGTATCTGTTCTCGCTGCGTCTGGTGCCCGTGTTCCCGTTCTTCGTGATCAATCTGGTGATGGGCCTGACGCCCATGCGCACCGTCACGTTCTATGCGATCAGCCAGATCGGCATGCTGGCCGGTACCGTCGTGTATGTCTACGCCGGCACCCGGATCGCGGCGATCGACCACGTCGCCGATGTGTTCTCGCCGGGGCTGATCGCCGCGCTCGTGCTGCTGGGCCTGTTTCCGCTGATCGCGCGTAAGCTCATGGCCCTGTTTCAGGCGCGGCGCGGCCGGGTCCGACACACGCTCATGGCCGATGCAGCGACGCTGTCCATCGTCGTGCCGGTCTACCGCGAGGCGACGATCGTCGCCGGTGCGCTGCAGGCGCTGGCGCCGTTGCGTCGTCGCGGCGCCGAGGTGATCGTGGTCGACGGCGGCAGCGACGACGACACGCTGGCGCTCGCCCGGCCGTATGCCGACCGCGCTTTCGTGGCCGGGCGGGGGCGCGCAACCCAAATGAATGCCGGCGCCCGGGTAGCCCGCGGCGATATTCTGCTGTTTCTGCACGCCGACACCCGGCTGCCGGCGGCAGCCGACGATTATATCAAGCGCGGCCTGGCCGACAGCGCCCGCGTATGGGGGCGTTTCGATGTGCATATCGACGGCGGCGGCGCCATGCTCGCCGTAATCGCGGCGCTGATGAACCGGCGTTCCCGCCTGACCGGCATCGCCACCGGCGATCAGGCCGTGTTTACGACCCGCGCGGCCTTTGCTCGGGTGGGCGGCTTTCCCGAACAAGCGCTGATGGAGGATATTGCGATCTGCCGTCGACTCAAGCGCCTGTCGCCGCCGCTGTGTCTCCGGGCGCGCGTGGCCACTTCCGGACGCCGCTGGACCCGGCAGGGATTGTTGCAAACCGTCGCCTTGATGTGGGGACTGAGAGCCGCTTATTTTTGCGGCGTTTCGCCGGCCCGGCTCGCGCTGTGGTATCGCCATGTCCGTTCGTGACGAGCACTGGCGATTGTTTGCCGAGCGCGATCCCGCGGCTCTGCATATCGCCGTCTTCGCCAAGCCTCTGGTTCCGGGGCGGGTCAAGACGCGGCTGATTCCGGCGCTGGGCGCGGCGGGCGCGGCCGCGCTCCAACGCAACCTGCTGGACCGGACGCTGACGGTCGCCCGCGAGGCGGCCGGCCCGCGGGTTTCGCTCTGGGTGGCCGGCGATCCGGCCCATGCCACGCTGGGTCCGGTTCGCGATCGATTTCGTGTGCCCGCGTATCCCCAACAGGGCGCCGATCTGGGCGCGCGTATGCGGTCGGCGATCGCCGCATTGTCGCCGATCCACCGATGCGTGCTGTTGATCGGCAGCGATTGCCCGGTGCTCGCCGCCGCCGATCTGCGTGCGGCCGGGCGGGCGGTGAACGACGCCGACACCGACGCGGTGTTCATCCCGGTCGAAGACGGCGGTTATGTGCTCGTCGGCCTGGGCCCCGCGGCCCGGGACCGGCGCGCGGCGGTTCTCGATGCCTTGTTCGGCGATATTGCCTGGGGCACGGCTCGGGTCATGGCGCAGACGCGCGCCCGGCTCGTCGCCGCCGGTTTTACTTGGCGCGAACAGCCGATGCTGTGGGATATCGATCGGCCGGAAGACTTGCTCCGAGCGCGGGCGCTGGGCGTGCTGAACGCGTTACCGGAATAAGCGCCGGGCGTCCCGGCATCGGCGGTTACGCTTCGTAGGTCGAACACCGCCGCGCGGGCGCCACTACGATTACCAAAGGGTATAGCCCGCGTCGGCGGTCACGATCGAGCCGGTCATCAGGCTCGATGCGCGGCTGGCCAAAAACAGCACGACGGCGGCGACTTCCTCGGGCTGGCCCATGCGTTTCATCGGCGTGCCGTCGATCCAGTAGCGATACATCTCCGGCTTGTCGTAAACATACTGGTTCAGGGGCGTGTCGATATAGGTGGGCGCGACGGCGTTCACGCGAACCCCGCGTTCGGCCCACTCGGCGGCCAGCGAGCGAGTCAGATGATGTACCGCGGCCTTGGAGGCGTTGTACTGCGACTGCTCCTGCGGGCGATTGACGATGTCGGCCGACATGGAGCCGATATTGACGATCGTGCCGCCGCCGGCAGCCAGCATCGTTCGGCCGAACGCTTGGCACATCCAGAATACGCCGTTGAGATTGACGTCGATCACGCGGGACCACGTGGCCTCGGACATCGATTCGGCGGGCTCGCCGGAAATAGCGATGCCCGCATTGTTGACCAGGATGTCGACGCTTTCGCCGCGCTCATCCAGTGCATCCCGAAGCGCGTTGACGGCGGCGCGGTCGGTGACGTCCAACCGGTGGGCGGTCGCCTGGAAGCCCTCGGCTCGGAACTGTTCGGCGGCGGCGTCGGCGGAGGCGGCGTCGTAATCGGTAATCAGAATCTCGGCCCCGGCTTCAGCCAGAGCTTGGGCCGAGGCCAGGCCGATACCGCGCCCGGCGCCGGTGATCAGGGCGCGGTGCCCTTTCAGATTGTAGTGTTCGAGATACATAGGGTCAGCGGTTCGTTGGTATGGACGGGTTCGGTGCTCAGGCGCGACTATGTCAGAGATTGAGCGCGCGCATCTCGGCCAGGCCTTTTTTCATGTGCTGAATCTTGGCGGCGTGGGAGGGACCGCGGCGAATGGCGACGTTGGTCGACAGGATGTCGATCACGATCAGCGCCGCCAAGCGTGAAATGGTCGGCGTGTAGAGTTCCGTGTTTTCGCGGGTTTCGACCACGATCCCGACATCGCTTTGCTCCAGCAGCGGGCTCTTGGCGCCCGAAATCGCGAGCACGCGCGCGCCGTTCAGGCGCGCCGTGCGCACGAACTCCACCACGCTGCGCGTCGTGCCGGTATTGGATACGGCGACCGCCACATCGTTTGGACCGAGCATGGAGGCGGCGATGTATTGCTGGTGGGCGTCGATCTGATAGGCGCAGGTGCAGCCGAACAAGGCGAATTTCTGTTGCGCGTCCTGGGCGACGATCCCGGAGGCGCCATAACCGAAGAATTCGATGTGCCGGGCCTCGGATAGCAGGTCGACGCCACGGTCGATTTCCTGCCAATCCAGATTGCGACGGCAATGATCGAGGCTGTTGAGCGAGGCGTCGAAGATTTTCTCGCCCACTTCGGCGGGGCTGTCCTCGGCCGACAGCTCGAGTTCGGTGGCCGACAGGCCGAATGCGGCGCTGCGCGCGAGGTTGATCTTGAGTTCGCGGAAACCGCTGCAGCCGATCTCGCGGCAGAATCGGATCACGGTGGGCTCGCTGACGCCAGCCCCGCGCGCCAGCTCGGAAAGGGTCGTGCCGAGCACGGCGGCGCCGTCTTCAAGAATGCGCTCGGCCACCTTGCGCTGCGAGGGGCGCATCGAAGCCTTCTGCGACTCGATGACTTCCAGGATATTGCCGTCGAGTTGTGCGGGCATAGGCGAGTGAATTCGAGAGTGGGGCACGATAGGGTTGCGCGGCTTCGACTATACGCGTGTTTGGTGATGGCTAGGAGCCTGTCGGACTCAGGGGTTCGTAGCGAGCATGGTGGGACGGCGAGCAGAAATTTTCACGATTTTGAGGCGCATAGTGGTTCTACGTAACGAGAAATCGGGGTTGTTATGCCGGTGTCCCATCAGCGCAGCAGAATCATCCTGAGTCCGACAGGCTCCTAGGCGATCAGGCAATAAACACGATCCGTGTGCGGCCGGATCAGTTCGGGCGGGGCGCCGTCGCGTTCGGCCGCCGCGTCGATTTGTTCCGGGGCCAGGGTGTTGAAGGCGAACATGCCGAAGTGATGCGCCATGAGCGAAGGAATCCCGGCTTCCATGCACAGCGTGATCGCTTCGTCGAGATGGAAATTGCCCGGGACGCCCGCTTGTTGCAGATAGGGCGAGCGGCCATTGACCGGCAACAGCGCCAGTTGGGGCGCGTGACGGCGAACCCGGTCGGCCAGGCCCTCGTACGGCACGCAGTCGCCGGAGTGGTAGATGCACTGGTCGCCCGAGCTGAGCGCGTAGCCCAGAAAGCGATGCCGCCCCTGGTCGTCGGTATCCAGCGACTCGTGTGCGGCCGCGATGCCGTCGAGATACAAATGGGCGCCGAGTTGCAGGCGCCGCCCGGCATCCATCCCGATCAAGCGCTGCGCCGGCAGCCCGATGGTTTCGATCGCGTGCTCGAACAGGGCCTCGGGCAACACGAACCGCAGATCCGGCTGCCGGTCGGCGAGGCGGCGCAGGGTCGGCGGGTCCATATGATCGCTGTGGCGGTGGGTGCAGATCACATAGTCCAACCGGGCGATCCGGTCGATTGCCAGCGGCGGTGGCATCAGGCGCCGATGCGGAAAGCGCGTGCCGGCGTATTTTTCGGCCAGATGGTCCGACAGATACGGGTCGATCAGTAGATTCACGCCCGCCCACCGGATGGCGAAACCGGCTTGGCCCAACCAGGCAAGCTGCGGGCCCGGGGCATCGCCGGCCCAGATATCTTCCGCCCAAATCTCCTCGACGATCGATCCGGCGACGGCCCGGCTGTCGATGCGGCTCATGAGACGGATACGACCGGCTCACGCAAAACCGCGAGCGCGTTGTCGATCGCCATGCGGGTGGTATTGGCCACGCTTTCGTGGGTGTAGGCGCCGATATGCGCGGTGGTGACGACCCGGTCATGCGACAGCAACGGGCTTAGCTCGGGCGGCTCGCGGTCGAACACATCCGTGGCGAAGCCGCCGAGCCGATTCCGGTCCAGGGCTTCGAGCACGGCCTGTTCGTCCACCAGTCCGGCGCGGGCGGTATTGACCAGGCGGGCGCCGGTTTTCATGCGCGACAAGGCCGCGCGATCGATCAGCGGGCGGCCGTCCGCCGGCTGCGGGCAGTGCAGGGTGATCGCGTCGGCGTCCGATAGCACCGTGTCCAGATCGGTCCACCGGAAGGCGCCGCGCGGCGACAATCCATGCTGCGGCGCCGGGTCGTAGGCGAGCACGCGCGCGCCGAGTGCGAGCGCGATGCGCGATAGCTCCTGGCCGATGGCGCCACAGCCGATCACGCCGATGGTGCGATCGACGATCTCCATGCCAATCAGGCGTTCCCAACGGGCCTGCTTGATCGCTTGGTTGCTGTAGGAGACATGGCGCAGCAGGTTCATGATCAACGTGATCGCCAGTTCCGCCACCCCGCGCGCGTTGCCGCCCGAGACCCGGCGGACGCGAATGCCGTGGCGTTCGGCATGGTCGATCGGCACATTATCCATGCCCGATCCGTTCCGGCTGATCACTTTCAAATCGACGGCGGCGTCGATCACCCGGGTGGAGATGGGTTCCACGCCGGCGATCCAGCCGACCACGCCGGGTACGGCCGCGAGGAGTTCGTCTTCGCCGGGCGTTTGTCCCGCGCGGGTGTAGACGATTTCGTAACCCAGATCCTCGAGGCGCTTGAGTTCGGCGTTCGGCGCCCGGGTGAGAGAGCGCGGGGTGACCAGTATGCGGGCGGTCATGATGTGGCCGCCGCGTGGCGCGCCCGCTGCGCGATATTCGACATGTCCTCGAACGCCGGGCCCCGCGATGGCACCTCGACACCGAAGACTTCCGCGATTACACAGCTCCAGCCATGGATGAAATAGGTCCACCCGTCCACGACTTGCAGATCGCGCGCCTGCCGTTGCGCCCGGGCCTGCTCGAGAAATTGCAGATCGCCGCGGTAGTTGAGCTCCCAGGCGATACCCCGTTCGGGAAACGACGGCGCGGCAAGCGGCGAGCCTGGCGCATCCTTGCCCAATCCCGTGGCGTTGACCACCAGCGAGCCCGGTGGCAGGTCGGCCAGTATGCGATCGTTGGTATCCGGGCCGTCGATGGCGACCAGCCGCATCGGGATGTCCGGGTTGAGCTGCTCGCGGATCGACTCGATATGCGCCAGCCGCGGTCGATCCAGATTCGAAATGATGATCTTCCGCGGGCGATCGCGGCCGCGGTCGGGCCGGGTCAGATGCCATGTCATGGCCATCGCCGAACCGCCCGCGCCCATGATGAACACCGAGGACGGCTGTTCGGCGAAATGGCCCGCCGCCAGAAAGCCGTCCAATGCCAGGCCGCTGGAAATCGGGTCCTTGGCATGGCAGACGAGCCGACCGTCGCGTTTGGAAAGGCAGCTCGTCTCGCCCATCAAAGCGGCGTGGGGATCGATTTCATCGAATAAGTCCCGGGCCGCGTTGAACAGGTCGATCTTGTGGGTGGTCACCAGAGCGCCCAGCGACAGCGGGTCGTCGCGAATGAACTCCACTGCGGCCCGGTAGGCCCCGGGCTCGGCGCCTACGGGAAAGTCGATGCCGCGGATCTCGCAGGCGCCCAGCTCCAGATAACGAGCCCATTCGGGAAACACGCGCATGATCGAGCTCTGGCCCGTGGTGACCCCGATGAAGTAGAACGTCGGCCGCTCGGCCGGCGGATAGGCCCTGCTCATTGTTGTTGTTCCCTGACACGTCGCGCGCTCTCGACCGCCGCGGACGCGTTGTCGTGAATGGTCTGCCAGCGTCCTTCACGGATGGCGTCACGCCGGGCGATCCAGGAGCCGCCGATCGCATCCACCACGCCCACCCGCAGCCAGGTCTCGATATCCGCCGCTCCGATGCCGCCGGTGGGGATGAAACGCGGATGGCAATGCGCATGCGGGGCCGCTAAAGCCTTGAGCATGTCCGGTCCGCCGGCGGGGCCGGCCGGGAAGAACTTCATGGTGGTGATGCCCAGCGATAGCGCGCTGCCGATATCCGACGGCGTCATGACACCGGGAAAGAACGGCAGCGCGCGGCTGCGCGCATGGTCCACCACCGACGGCACCAGACCGGGCGCCAGCGCAAACTGGGCGCCTGCCTCGACGGCGACGTCGACTTCTTGCGGAAACAAAACCGTGCCGGCGCCGACCAGCAGGTCCGGCGCGGCGGCACGCATGGCCTTGATGACGCCGGCGGCGGCCGGTGTACGGAACGTGATTTCGGCGATCGGCAGGCCGGCGCTGACCAAGGTTTCGGCGAGCGGCGCCGCCTGCGCTTCGTCGTCGATCGCGATCACCGGGACGATACCGATCTCGGCGATCGTCTGTCCGATCTCGGTGGTTGCGTCCGGGTCGATTGCGTTCGGGGTCATGGCATTCATCAGGCGCCTACCGTTGCATGGGCCGTTGCATGGATTGTCTCGATCTGATTGGTCGTGCGGGGCCGCCAGTCGGGGTTGGCCCGTTCGACCCAGCCGCCCTGACCATCGTCGACGATCAGCGACCGCATGCCGTTGGACCGGGCGATGACGTCGTAATCCTGTCCGGCGTCGACCGGGTAGGTGAAGGCCATGACCAGAGGCTGGTCGCCCAGATTGACGCTGCGATGAATCCAGAACGGTGGCACGTAACACACCACGTCGGCCCAGATCTCGACCGTGCGTGTATCGCCCTCGGGGGATTCCATCAGCATCAGACCGTGGCCGCTCTGCCCGTGGTAGATCTCCGGCCGGTCGGCCCGGGCATGAATATGCCCCCGGGTCATGAAGAATTCATCGCCGACGCGGCCGGGGGCCATCCAGGTCGTGCCGAAGATCAGTTCGTTATCGCCAAAAGCGGGACGGTAGTCCTGTACGGCGTACACCACCCGGTCGCCATCGGTTTGCGCGAGCGCGTCGAACGCGGCGCTGTCGCGATAAATACCGGCCAGGTCCGAGAGCTTCTTCTGGTAGTTCGAGGGCGAGCCGAGTAGCCGGCCATGCCGGGGATCGACTTTTAGCTGGAAAGGTTCCGGGTAGTCCATTGCGTAGTACCGTTCAGATTATGTAGTTAGACTACTATTAATAGCTGGCATAAGCAATGCTAGACGATTGTCGAGTGCCATCATTTTATGGCTCGATTGTAATTAAAAAATTATTATTTACAGTAATTTACTATTAAATTAGTGGTTGTGATAGTAGCTGTTGTTCGCGTTTTGGCATGTCATGAGACCTAAGTATTAATTTTATTTTATCTCTATAAATGTAGTCTAACTACAAGATATTAATTGCCACCGCCGAACGGGTCGGCGTGGCCTACGCCCTGGAGGAGAACGAACATGGGATATACAAGAAAAGCCTGGACTCTGGCTGTCGCGGCGGGCGTCTTGATGATGAGTACGGCATCGCCGGCCTTCGCCGCCGACTGCAAGGTCGGCATCTCGATCAAACAGCTGAACGCGCCTTATTTCGCCGAGCTCATGGAGTCGGCCAAGAAGGCGGCCAAGGCGAAGGGCTGCAAAGTGCTGACGGCCGATGCCCAGGGCAAGGTCATGAAGCAGATCGCGGACATCGAAGACATGCTCTCGCGTGATATCGATCTGTTGATCATGGACCCCGCCGGCCCGGACGGGCTCGTTCAGGTCACGCGAGAGGCCGCCCAGAACGGCGTGAAGACCGTAGTGCTCGATTCCTCGATCAATGAGGCGGCGAAATATGTAACGGTGGTCCAGTCCAATAACAAGAAGAACGGCGAACTGGTCGGCCAATGGATCGTGGACAAGATGGGGGGCAAGCCGTTGCGGATCGCGTTGATCTCGGGCGCCAAGGGCAACCCGGTCGGCCGTGTGCGCCGCGAGAGCGTCTTGTCGGGTATCGCCAAGGCGCAAAAGCAGAAGTACGGCGAGAAGAACTACACCATCGTGGGTCACGGCTGGGGCAACTGGACCCAACAGGGCGGTCTGAACGCGATGGAGGACATTCTGACCGCCAGTAAGAACATCAATTTGCTCGTGTCGGAAAACGACAGCATGGCGCTGGGCGCGCGGCGTGCGATCAAGGCGCAGGGGCTGACCGATCAGATCACCATCGCGGCGGCCGCCGACGGACAGAAGCAGGCGTTGAAACTGATCAAGGAAGGCAAATACGGCGTGACCGGCCTCAACGCGCCCGACTTGATCGCCAATACCGGCGTCGATATCGGCATCAAGGCGATCAACGGGAAACTGCCCGAGGATTTCCCGAAGATCACCTATACCCCGCCGGTCGCGATCACGAAATCCAATGTCGATAAGTACTACAACCCGAATTCGGCCTTCTGATCACGGCACGCCCCGTCGAAGGTCGAGGTCCGGCGGGCGGTGTCGCCGTCCCGTCGGCCTCGTTTCGGTCTCAGGTGAATCAAATGTCTTTCGCCCGCGCGGTATAAAACCGCGCGGGCGACCCAAGGGGGGAGAGCTCTCCCCTTTGGAAGCCCCATTGCTAAGGTGCCCGCGGCAAGCCGCGGGGTATTGGTGAATCATGACGGCTGACGAACACCAAACGGCGTTTTCGCTCCACGGCATCGGCAAGAGTTTTGGCGGCGTCGCCGCTCTCGATGGCGTGGATCTGGCGATCCGTCGTGGCGAGGTCCATGCCCTGGTCGGCGAAAACGGCGCCGGCAAATCGACCTTGATGAAAGTGCTCTCCGGCGGGTTGCGTCCGGATGCCGGGCGGATCGAGGTCGACGGCGAGCACGCGGTATTCCACGGCCCGGAGGATTCGCGCCGTCACGGCATCGCGATCATTCATCAAGAGCTCGAACTGGCGGGCGATCTGACCGTTGCTGAGAACATCTTTATCGGCGAACTGCCCGGTTGGATCAATTGGCGATCGATGCAGGCCCGGGCTCGGGCGTTGATCGAACGCCTGGGATTCGATATCGATCCCGGCGCGCTCGTATCCGATCTATCGGTGGCGCATCAGCAGGTGGTCGAGATCGCCAAGGCGCTGTCCCGCGACGTATCGCTGCTGGTGCTGGACGAGCCGACCGCGGTTCTGGGGCCGGACGATGCGCGGCGTCTGCTCGATATCGTGCGCGATCTAGCCACGCGGGGCGTATCGATCGTCTATATATCCCATCGGCTCGACGAGATTTTTCGCTGCGCCGATC
>NZ_DASSKM010000114.1:0-4192 GCF_035690525.1 Salinisphaera sp. | reverse complement strand
CGCCGCGAACTGACGCGCCACCAGGTTGCCGAGCATCATCGATTTGCCGCCGCCCAGCAATTCTGGAATCACGTACATGCCGAACGCCGGAATCGAGACCAGCACGGTACCGGCCAGAAGCCCCGGCAGGGTCTGCGGCAGCACCGCGTGGATGAAGGTACGGATCGGGCCCGCCCGCAGATCGCGCGCGGCATCGATCTGGGCGGTGTCGAGTTTTTCGAACACCGCGTACAGCGGCAGCACCATGAACGGCAGGAAGTTGTAGATCAGCCCGATCGCGACCGCGAACTTGGACGGAAAAAGACCCATCTGCGGTGGAATCAGCCCCAGCCAGGCCGCGAAATCGCTGACCGGCGCGTGCGGCGCAAGAATATTCATCCAGCCGATCGCGCGGATGACCTGATTGCTCCACGACGGCACCACCACCGCCAACAGCATCATCGGACGCAGCCGCGCCGGCGCCCGGGTGATGTAATAGGCGACCGGGTACGCCATCACGATCACCACCGAAGTCGACAGCACGGTCTGCCAGATCGAGCGCACCACGGTATAGAGGTTGCCGGGCGACCAACCCAAAAAGCCGAAGCCCGCCAGTTCCTTGAACGCCTCCAGCGTCCACGGCATCTGCGGCAGGCCGTAGGTGCCGTTGGTCATGAAGGCGATCGACATCAGGTAGGCGCTGGGTAGCACCAGAAAGACCACGATCCAGATCACGCCCGGCGAGATCACCGCCATCAGATGCACGAAATGACGGGGCGCCCGGCGCTGCGGCGTGTTTCCGAGGCGCACCGGGCGGGCCGGCGCTGGGTTCGAACTAGGCATGGAAGGTGACCACCCCCGAGATCTGTACGGTCACGGCCACGCGGGTGCCAACATCGAACATCGGTTCGCCCACATTGTTGCAGGTGACCACGATATCGATCTCCTCGCCGAGATCGAGCGTGTACTCGGCGACGTGGCCGCGATAGACCCGTTCCTTGACGGTCGCGGTGAACACATTGGGCGCGTCGTTCGCCCGGTCCGCCGCGACCATGGTCATGGTCTCCGGCCGGATCAGCACATGGCTGCCGCGCTCGAAATCGCCGGACAGCCGGCCGAAGCATAGATCCAGGCCGGATTCATCCTGATCGCGGACCTCGAACAGATTCTGATGCCCCATGAAGCGCGCCACAAACAGGTTCTCGGGATGCTCGTAGAGCTGCTGCGGCGGCCCGATCTGCTGGATGCGGCCGTCGTCGAGCACCGCCACGCGGTCGCTCATGACCATGGCTTCCTGTTGGTCGTGGGTGACGAAGATGAACGTCATGCCCAGCCGCCGCTGGATGCGCGACAACTCGAGCTGCAGTTCGCTGCGCAGCCCGGCATCGAGCGCGGACAGGGGTTCATCGAGCAGCAACACGTCCGGCTCGTTGACCAACGCCCGGGCCAGGGCGACGCGCTGGCGCTGACCGCCGGATAGCTGATCGACCCGGCGTGTCAGGAGACCGCCGATCTTGATGAACTCGGCGATCTCGGTGACCCGTCTGTCGATCTCGGCCTTGTCGACGCGGCGCATCTTGAGCCCGAAACCGATGTTTTCCGCCACGTTGAGATGATTGAACAGCGCATAGGACTGGAACACCGTGTTCACGTTGCGCTTGTGCGCCGGCACCTTGGTGACCGACGCGCCGCCGATCTCGATATCGCCGTCGGTGGCGTTCTCCAGGCCGGCGATAATGCGCAGCAGCGTCGTCTTTCCACAGCCGGATGGGCCGAGCAGAGTGAAGAACTCGCCGCCGCTGATCGCAAGATCGATTCCTCGCAGCGCGATCGCGTCGGCGGCGAACTGCTTGGTCACGCCGCGCAATTCGATGGCCGAGCCGGCGCGGCGCGGCTCCGGTTCGCTTTCTGTCGGCGGCTCGGCGATGGCCGATGCCGCGGGTGTCGACTGCCCTTTCATATTAGCCCTCGCGCTATCTTAGACTCGGTCGCGCATGCGATAGAAATTGGTGGCCAGCACCAGCAGCGGCGTGCGCAGCCGCGCACCGCCGGGAAAACGGCGGTGGCTGACCCGGGTGTACAAATCGAAACGCTCGGCCTGCCCGGCAACGGCTTCGCCGATCAGCTTGCCGGCCAGTCCCGCAAACGCCATGCCATGGCCGGAATAGCCCTGGGCATAGAACACGTTGGGTCCGATGCGCCCGAAATGCGGCGCGCGGTTGCGGGTCACGCCGACCAGGCCGCCCCAGCTGTAGTCGATGCCGATGCCTTCCAGCGCCGGGAACAGCCGGCCGAGCTTGGCCTGCATCCGCTCGTTAAGACGCTTCGGCGCCCGTTTGCCGTAGCTGACCTGCCCGCCGTAGAGCAGGCGCGGGCCGTGGGCCGAAGCCGGGGCCGCCGAAAGCTGATAGTAGTCGAGCACGAAATTGGCGTCCGAGACCGCATCGTCGCTCGGCAGCGTCTCGGCCACTTGGCGATCCGACAAGGCCTCGGTCGCGATGATGTAGTTGCCCACCGGCATCAGATGGCCGGCCAGCTCCGGCGCCACATCGGCGGCCAGATAAGCGTTGCCGCCCAGCACAACATAATCGGCGGTCAGCTCGCCGTCGCGGGTGTGCACCGTGGCCGGCTCGCCGTGCGCGATGCGCTCGACCGGCGACTCCTCGTAGAGCGTCGCGCCGGCGGCCTGGGCCGCGCGCGCCAGGCCGAGCACATAGTTCAACGGATGCAAATGCCAGGATTCGGCATCGTAAAGCCCGCCGATATAAGCCGGGCAGCGCACGCGCTCGGCCAGCGCGTCGCGATCGAGCAACGTCAGCCCCTCATAGCCATAAACGCGCCGCATGTGCTCCTGTTCGGCCGCTAAAGCCTTCATATGACGTGGCTTGAGCGCGGCGTATATCGCGCCGTCGCGCAGATCGCAATCGATATCGTGACGGCGGATACGATCGACTGTGAGCGCGACCGCCTCGCGCGACATCTCGAAGATTTGCCGGGCGCTGTCGGTGCCCAACGCATCGGCGAACGTCGACATGCCGGTGCCGAAACCGGTGAGTATCTGCCCGCCGGAGCGGCCCGAGGCGCCCCAGCCGATGCGGTTCGCTTCGACCAACGCGACCGAGTAACCGCGCTCGGCGAGATTGAGCGCGGCCGAACAGCCCGTCACGCCGCCACCCACCACGGCCACGTCGACGCGGCGCGCGCCGCCGAGCGGCGGCGTGGGCGCCAGCGATATGCGCCGGCTGTCGCGATAGTAGCTGTCAACGTAGTCGCTCATAGACATTTTATTTGTGATCACAATCCAAACATGCCGCAATCGACGGCCGTCTGTCGAATCGCGCGATCGCAGAGCCCGTATGCCTGTAAAGGGCAACTACCGTACGGTCAAAGCGCCGCCTGCAAGCCGCGGACCCGCTTTCGCGCGCCCGTCTGCCCGCCCAAAAAGCGTTGATGCGTCGTCTTTTCCACGGTTATAGCGCTTTTTCGAACTCTTTGTGATCACAAAAAAGCCATAGACCGCATTCGATCGGCGTTGGCGGCCGCGGCGGGCCACTCTATGCTGAACCCGAAAACGAGACGAGTAGGCGCATGGTTCGCTACGACCAATTGACACCTGCCACCGGCACGAACAAACGCCAGCAAGCGATCTATTCCGCAGGATTGGCCGGACGCCGGCCGGCGATTCCGGTCGATCACGCCGCGCTGGCGGCCGAGGCCGGGCGCCGCCTGTCGCCGGCCGCGCACGGCTACATCGCCGGGGGCGCCTCGGCGGAGGCCACCGTCGCGGCCAATCGCTCATGATCGATCTCGCCCCCTGGCTGATCGGACTGGCGATCGTCGCCCTGATCTGGTGGCGCGCGATGGGCGCCCGAACGGCCGCCCGGCGCGCGGCGCAGGCCGCCTGCGAGGAGGCCGAGGTCAGTTTCATCGACGAACTGGCGTTCAAGCGCATCGGCCTGACCCGCGACAGTCGCGGCGCCTGGCGGGTGATGCGCCGCTACGGCTTCGAGTTCTACCGCCGCGGCGACCGTCGCTACGCCGGCACGATCGAGATGCACGGCCAGCGGGTCGCGCGGGTCTATATGGGGCCGCGACCGGTTTGAGCCGGGCCCGCGTGGCGCGCGCCAGTCGCGCCCGGCCGGCCGGGGCTTAGGGCCTGCTGCCGTTTCATACGGCCCCGCGTTGCAGCCCCAAATCGTGTCAGCCAAGACGC
>NZ_DASSKM010000113.1:0-10313 GCF_035690525.1 Salinisphaera sp. | reverse complement strand
GGAACAAGATTTCCCATTTCTTCGAACATTACAAGGACCACGAGCACGGCAAGTGGTCCAAGATCAGCGGCTGGGAGAACGCCGCCAAGGCCAAGGCCGAAATCGAGAAATCCATCGCGGCCTACAACAAGGGCTGATCCGCCTCGCCGCCCGCCTGAAAGGGTCGGGCGGCGGCGCATGCAAAAAGCCCCGCCGATCGCTCGGCCGGGGCTTTTTTCGGTCGCGGCCGAGTGTTCTAGAACACCACCTGGGCGCGGGCGTTGATGCTGTTGCCGTCGTCGGCCAACGCATAAGGCGCGTGGCGATTGTGGGTGCGCCAGTGGGTGTAGTCGAGCAGCACGCGGGTGAACTTGTTCAGATACCAGTTCAGGCCGACCGAGGTGCCGTGGCCGGTGCCGCCCTGAAAGACCCGGCTGTTCTCGAAGTCGATGGCCTCGTAGCGCGCCACCAGCTCCCAATCGCCGATCCCGCCCTCGGTCACCGGGTGCGCGATCTTGGGGCGTGTCCATACGCCCTGCTTGGTCGAATAGCCGAACTGTTCACCGGTCAACGCATAGCCAAGCTGGGCCGAGTAGGCTTCGTAGCTTAGATTATCGCCGGCGCCGCGGCCGAACAGCGTACGGTGGCCCCATTCGGCGCCGGCGGCAAACGGCCCGGCCAGACCGGCCAGTTCCAAGCCGTAGGCGGTACTGGTGCTTGGGTCGATGGCCGCGCTGCGGATACGCAAATTGTCGTTGTAATGGCCGCCGATGGTGACGTTGGGCCGATAATCGGTCGTGTTGTCGCCCTCGAAGTTCTCGTAGAACCCATTGGCGCCGACGTGGAGGATGACGTCATCCTTGGCAATCGGGTTCCAGTGGGCACGCGAGAGCACGGTAAAGTTGTTGCTATCGGTGTTATCGCCGGTGTTCGAGCCCTTGTTGATGCCCAGCGAGGCATGCCAGTTGTCGTCGCCGTAGAACTCGCCGGTGATGCCGGTCAGATAGCTTCCCGAATCCGGTTGAATGCCGTTGGCGACCGTGTTGCGTTCGGTGAACCAGGTCCACTTCGACGAAGTACGCGCATCCAGCCCGCGGTCGGCGAACTTGCTGCCGAGATAGACCACGCCCTTACCCAGTTCGAAGTTTTTCGATGCCGCCAGATAGGCATCGCGCAGCCCGACTGAATTATCGGCGAAGTCGACTTCCAGCTTATACAGCACCCAGCCGGCCAGCCGGCCGTGCGCATCGAGGCGCAAACGCCGGAATTCCGAGCCCGTGATGTTGCGCGAATTAGCGTCGGCGTAATCAACTTTACCATCGTAGCGCGAGCCGAAGGTGGACGAGAAATCGTACTGAATGCGGCCGCCGATGCCGAAAGTGTAATCGCCGTCCGGGCTCGCAAACTCCGGCGCGCCGTCGGACCAGTCGACCTTGACGTGGTCCTTTTCGAGCTGGGAGACGCGCTGCTCCAGCTTGGCATTGTTTTGTCCACCGCCACTGGCGTAGGCCGCCTTTGCGGACGCCGGACCGGACGCTACCGATGGCCGAGTCCGGCGCGGCGCGCCGCCGTCGGCGGTATTCGAACTCATGCCCGAAGCGGCGGCCTGGTTGCGCGTTTTGTTGTGCTGTTCGAGTTGATCGATACGCGCGCTCAGACGCTTGATCTGTGCCGCCTGTCGGCGCACCAAATTGGCCAGTTCGGCGTTGCTCGGCGCCGCTTGCGCCATCGCGGCCGGCACGTGCACGGCCGCAGCGGCGACGACAGCCGTCATAACGCCTGCCCGCCATATTCTCCCTGAGTCCATCACTTTCTCCTGCTTGAATTGAAAGACATTTAATTCACGCATCCGGCGCGATCGACCTGGCCGCGAAGCCGGCGCGATCGGCGAATACGTGGATCTGCGTCGGCTCGACGAACACGATTTCGCCGACCTCGTAGCGCTGCTCGATAAACTGCTGGCGCGGGACCACCGCCTGCACCGGCCGCTCATGGTCATCGGCGGCCAGCTCGATCCGCACCTCGGCGCCCAGCGGCCGGACCCGTTTGACCCGGGCTTTGAGCAACTGGCTCGATTCTCGCGGGTTGCGGTGCAACACCATCTCGTGCGGCCGGACGTGGGCCTGGATCGCGCCGTCGCTGGGTTGTTCGGCCGCTTCGTGCGGCCGGAGGCCGAACGCTTCGGTGTGCAGCGCGCCGTCGAGGATGCGGCCGTGAAAAAAATTCACGTCGCCGAGAAAACGCGATACGAACGCCGAGGCCGGCCGCTCGTAGACGACCTCGGGGCGCTCGTATTGCTCGATGCGGCCGGCGTTCATGACCACGATGCGGTCGGCGACCTCCATCGCCTCTTCCTGATCGTGGGTGACGAATACGCTGGTCACGTGCAACTCGTCGTGCAGGCGCACCAGCCAGCGCCGCAGATCCCGGCGTACGTTGGCATCCAAGGCCCCGAAGGGCTCATCAAGCAACAGCACGCGCGGCTCGACCGCCAAGGCGCGGGCCAAGGCGATGCGCTGGCGCTGGCCGCCGGAGAGCTGCGGCGGATAACGATCGGCCAGCCAGTCCAGCTGCACCAGTTCGAGCAGTTCGTGCACGCGGCGCTTGATCTCAGCCTCAACGAGGCGCTGCTTTCTCGGGCGCACGCGCAAGCCGAAGGCCACGTTCTCGTACACGCTCATGTGCCGGAACAGCGCGTAGTGCTGGAACACGAAGCCGATGCCGCGCTCTCGCACATGGCGGTCGACGACGTCCTGGCCTTCGAGTTCGAGCGTGCCGGTATCAGGCTGTTCGAGCCCGGCGATAATGCGCAAAAGCGTGGTCTTACCGCAGCCAGAAGGCCCCAGTAGCGCCACCAGTTCGCCGGATTCGATCCGCAGATCGATGTCGGCCAGCGCCTGGTGATTGCCGTAGCGGCGCGATACGCCGGATATCTGGATACTCATAATTCGACTCTATGCAGGTTTGGCATCGTCTTTCCGGTCCCCGAGGTAGGTCTTGAGAACGAGCGTGACGAGCGCGATCACCGCCAGCAGCGAGGCCACGGCGAAGGCGGCGGTCGCCTGGTAATTCTGGTAGAGCATGTCCACGCGCAGCGTAAGCGTTTCCATTTCGCCCGGTACGCGGCCCGACACCACCGACACCGCCCCGTACTCGCCAAGCGCGCGCGCCGTGGTGAGCACCACGCCGTAGAGTAGCCCCCACTTCACCGCGGGCAGGGTGACGCGGAAAAACGTCTGCAAGCCGGAGGCGCCTAGCGACAACGCGCCTTCTTCTTCCTCCTGGCCGCGCTCGGCGAGCACCGGAATCAGTTCTCGCGCCACGAACGGCACGGTCACGAACATCGTCACCAGCACCATGCCCGGTACGGCGAAGATGACCTGAACACCGTGTGCCGACAGCCACGGCCCGAGCCAGCCATTGCGACCGAAGACCAGCACATAAGCCAGTCCGACCACCACCGGCGATACGGCGAACGGCAAATCGATCAGCGACGTCAGCACGCTGCGGCCGCGAAAATCGAAGCGCGCGAGCGCCCAGGCCGCCGCAACACCGAATATCGTGTTCAGCGGTACGGTGATCGCGACCACCCACAATGTCAGCATCACCGCCGAGCGCGTATCCGGGTCGGCGACGGCTTTGGCGTAGACATCCCAGCCCTGAGCGAGCGCCCCGGAGAGCACTACGGCCAGCGGCATGACCAGAAACACGCCGAGAAACACGAACACCAGGCCGATCAGCCCCCGGCGCACCCACGGCGATTCGTCGGCCACCGCTTTTGTCTTCGCGACGCCCGAGACCGGCGAACCTACGCTCGCCTCATTGATGATACTCGCCATCAGCCCCGCCCCTCACGGCGCGCACGCCATTGTTGTAAGCCGTTAATCGCGAGCAACAGCAGCAGCGAGATCGCGAGCAAAGTCACCGCAACCGCGCTGGCGGCCGGATAATCGAACTCCTGGAGCCGGGTCACGATCACGACCGGCGTGATCTGCGAAACGCCGGGGATATTGCCGGCGATGAAGATCACCGAGCCGTATTCGCCGATGCCGCGGGCCAGCGCCAACGTGAAACCGGTGACGACCGCCGGCCACAGCGCCGGCAGAATCACGCGCCGAAACACCTGCCACCGGTTGGCGCCGAGACTGCCGGCGGCTTCTTCCTGCTCGATTTCAAGTTCCTGGATCACCGGCTGCACGGTGCGCACCACGAACGGCAGCCCCACGAAAATGAGCGCCACGAACACGCCCGCCGGCGTATAGGCCACCTGCACGCCGAGGACCGCCAGCGGCCGGCCGAGCCAGCCGCTTGAGCCGTATAGCGTAGCCAACGCGATACCCGCCACCGCGGTCGGCAGCGCGAACGGCAGATCGATCAACGCATCCAGCAGGCGCCGCAGCGGAAAGCGGTAGCGCACCAGCACCCAGGCCACGATAAAACCGAACACCGCGTTGATCGCCGCCGCGGTGAACGCGGCGCCGAAAGTCAGCCGATAAGAGGCGAGCGCTTCCGGCGACGTCACCACATGCCAGAATTCGGCCGCACTCAGCCCCGCCGCGCGGATGACGATCGCAGCCAGCGGAATGAGCACCAGCAGACTGAGATAGATCAAGGTCAGACCCGTCGCCGGGACGAAGCCCGGCAACGGGTTGGCCCGTCGCAAAAGTATGGCCATGAAGCAATCCGTTGCCGATTATCGCGCCGAGCGATAGATCTGATCGAAGATCGCGCCGGCATCGAAAAAACGCTCCTGAGCCTGGCGCCAGCCGCCGAATTTATCCGGCACGGTGAAGATATCCACGGCCGGATAATCCTCGGCGTGTTGAGCCAGGATTTTCTTATTGCGTGGGCGCAGGCCGTTGTCGGCGATAATCTGCTGGGCTTTGTCGCTCCACAGATGCCGCAAATAGGCTTGCGCGAGCTTCTCGGTGCCGTGTTGCACGGCTGTTTTCTCGACCACGGCGACCACCGGCTGGATGCTGATCGTGTACTTGGGATACACGATTTGGAAATCCTCATCCGGAAAATTCTTCTGGGCGAGTTTCGCTTCGTATTCGTAGGTGAGCAGCACGTCGCCCGTTCCACTGCGGGTAAATGCGGTCGTGGCCTTGCGCCCGCTTTCCGGCAGCATCGGCACGTTCCGATACAGCTGAGTCACGTATTGTCGCGCTGCTTTATCGCCGCCTTGTTTTTCGCCGTAAGCCCAGGCGGCCAGGAAATTCCAGCGCGCCGAGCCGGAAGTTTTCGGGTTGGGCGTGATTACCTGTACGCCTTTCTGGATCAAATCGGCCCAGCCGTGAATATCTTTCGGATTGCCCTTGCGCACCAGAAACACCGCCGGCGTGTAGTACGGCGAACTGTCGTCGGGCAAGCGAGACCGCCAGTTCTTGGACAGCAGTCCCGTCTTGTCGGCGATGGCGTTCACATCGGCCGCGGCGGATAATGTAACCACGTCGGCGTCGAGCCCGGCGATCACCGCACGCGACTGGCTGCCGGAGCCACCGTAGGAATCATGAATGTCGATCGTCTCGCCGGTCTTTTGTTGCCAGTATTTTGCGAATACCGGATCGTAGGCCTGAAAAATCTGCCGGGTGACGCTGAACGAGACGTTGAGCAGGTCCTTGGAGGCCGCGTTGGCCGGAATCGAGGCGGCCGCGGCGAGCAACCCGAGAATCAAAACGGCACGGCCGTGCCACCGGATGTCGAAGCGCATGGCTCATCTCCTTTAAAAAGAAGCGAAGTAATGGCTCGAACGTCCGGTGGTCCGGTCGGCTCGGTATGGTGAGTATGGCCCGCGTGGCTAGGCGACGCGTGAAAGACAATACGATGCGGCGTGCGTGTTGCCTATTGGACCGAAGCCATAGTCTGCTTGCATTTTAAATAATTAAAAATAATAATAAATAATATTTATATAGTTAAAATAAATATAAGAAAGCACCCGCGCGGCAGGGTCGCGTTTACACGCAACCGTCAACCCCAGCCGACGAGTGCCGGCAGCGGCGGCGGGTTCGCGGACACGGGATAAACGCTTGTATCCAACCAACGAGCACTGCCGATCCAAAGCCCATCGTGCTCGATCTCGATGCCGGCGTGTCGATTGATGAGGCGCAGGCGGCCTGCTCGGGCGTCGAACAGGATCATCCGGTTGCCGGGGTCCATTACCGAGTCGAGCAGGCGCGCGAACGCCTCGCTATGCAATATCCCGGGCCACTTTTGAGCGAGCGGGCGCAGCACGTCGCGCACGAAATGCCAGGTATCGGACTGGCGCGGCTCGGCCACCCGCGACCGCAGATTACCGTTGTGCATGAGATAGATGCCGTCATCCACCTCGAAAGGATGCACGTTGCTCAACGACGGGGCGCCGTAAGTGCGCCGACGCAGATGAACCGCGATCTCCGCGTGTCGCAGATCGGCGAGCCGGTCGCGCAGGGCGTCGATTGATAACCCCACCCGGCGCTCGATGATCACACCGCCGTCGGCTCCGATGCCCATGAGGCCGAACCCGTCGCCGTTGAACGCTATCGCGGCGCGCAACAATGCATCCGGCACCAAAACCCCGGATGGCTTATGAATCAGCAGGCACATGGCCGCTGTCTTCGATTTTGCCCACGAGCACGTTCGTGGCCTTGCACAACCCCACCGCGGGATCGCCCACGCGCAACGCCATCGCCTCGAGCGACGAGGTGGTGATCACCGCGGACAACAGCCCAGCGGCGGTTTCGATCGCCACTTCCGACATCACCGGGCCCTCGAGGATGTGCACCACGGTGCCGCGGAACTGGTTGCGGGTGTTAACGCGTTGCATGGGCCTCCGGCCGCTCTCCGATTCGCAAGAGGGTCAGCACGCCGGCGAGCACGATCAGGCCCACCGCGCCCAACACAAGCCGCCAGCCGCCGCGTCGTATCTCCCAGGGCCGCCACGGCCGATAGCAGTGCACGGCAGGCCGCTCCCCTACGGATGCGTCGGCCGGGCTCGGGTTGGCGATTCCGGGCGCCGCGGTATCATCAAAAGCTCGCATCGTTGTCTCCCCTGTCATGCAATGTTCGACGCCCGGCTTGTAAGATCAAGCGTGTGGATTAATTGATGGAGCCGCGCCCAGCCTTCGGGCCACGGTCCATAGCCGCTCGCCGGATTGAGATGACCGACGCGGCCGGCGTTGACGAAAACGCTGCCCCACTGGTTGGCCAACGAACGTGCCGATATCGATGACAGCCACGGATCGTTTGTACTGGCGATCAACAAAGAGGGCATCGGCAAATCGTTATAAGGCAGCGCCTGACTATTGCCGACGCGATCCGGGTCGGCGGGCGCGGCGAGAAACAGACCAGCCACGGATGCCGGATACCGGGCGGCCGCGTGGACCGCGGCCAAGCATCCGAAACTGTGCGCGATGATCATCGGCGGCCGCGCCGCGCGGCGCAACACGGCCTCGATGGCCGCCGACCACACCGGTAAATCGGGCGTCTGCCAGTCGCGCTGGTTCACGCGCACCGCGCCGTCCAGAGTCTTCTCCCAGCGCGACTGCCAGTGCCGGTCGTCGCTGTTATCCAGCCCGGGTACGATGAGATAGTTGATGTTCATACGATAGTCCGTGAGTGCATGTGCAAAGCGGTTGCTGATCAGCCACCGGCTACGCGCAGCGCGGCGGGCGTCATGCCGTGGTGAAACAGCCAGGCCACGGCGTAGGCCAGGGGCGCGATGAACACGATCAGGCCGGCGCCGTAAAACACCGCCAGCCGCCCCATGCCCCGCAGCTTGCTGAAATCGGTAATCAGGCCGAGGCTGACGAAGGTCAGCATGAAGAAGAAATGCCGCATCGCGCCCTCGACGATCTCGGCGCCCTGCGAGGCGGCGCCGATCAGGGCCGGCGCCAGCGTGGCGATCGCCAGGTAAGCGAACCAGGCCACGATGTAGGCCAGGATGAACTTTGGAAAACGAAACCAAATCTCTGACTTGCTGACCGCCGCTTCGCGCGCGCCGCCTTCGACGTGCCGGGTCCAGAGCACGGCTAGAATAAACGCCCACACGCCAATGAAGATATCGATCCACAGCTTGGTCATGATGGCGGCGTTTAAAATCCAGCCGCCGGACCAGTCCAGGCCGCGGTTGGCGGCGTCCGCGACCATGAGTTGGTTCAAGATTCCGCCGGCCGCGGCGTCGGCGCCGTCGGTCTTGACCGTCATCCCCAGCGCCGCGCCGTTGACGATCGGCTCATGGGGAAAGAACGCGGCGTAGAAACCGGGCAGGATCAGCAGTTCGAATACCGCGAACACTACAATCAGCATGGCCACCGCGGCCGGCAAGGTCGGCCGGGCCCGGATCGCGCCGCCGGTGGCGATCGCGGCGGAGACGCCGCAAATCGAGATGCCGGAAGACAGCACCGCGGCGGCGTCCCGCGGCAGCTTGAACAGGCGCCGGCCGGCCCAGTACATCACCGGCCAGATCAGCAGATACACCACGAAGGCGGCCGCCGCGCTGGCCAGCGCCAGCTCGAACACGGACGATGCCGCCTGCATGGACTTCAGCCCGATCTTGACGCCCATAAAGACGATCGCCACTTTGATGAACCATTCCGGCCGGGCCGCTTCCCGCAAAAAACGCGCGACGGGTTTGCAGAAATTCGCGAGGACCAGCCCGACCACGACCGCG
The DNA here is from genome assembly GCF_035690525.1 of Salinisphaera sp. Classification (GTDB taxonomy): domain Bacteria; phylum Pseudomonadota; class Gammaproteobacteria; order Nevskiales; family Salinisphaeraceae; genus Salinisphaera. The sequence continues at coordinate 1,684 of NZ_DASSKM010000113.1, read as the reverse complement.
AGGATGTAGGAAAAACCGCCGCCGAACGACAGGCCCCAGCCGATGCCGTATTGGTCGAACTTGTTGACCGTGGCTGCGAAGTGCGCCTCATGGCCGACAATCCAGAGCACCCAGGTCAGCGCGAATAACGCCGTCCAGGCCGCGAAGAAACGACGTAGGTCGAAACGCATGGCGGCGGCCCCGAGGCCGACGAGCACGGTGAACACGAGATAGGTCACCACCAGCCCGGCCAGCGGCGGCCAGTCGGCGTAGCCGGTCATTTTGAGCCAATGGCCGGGCCCACCGATGGCCCATGTGCCGGGCTCGACCATCCAGCCGACCAGATCCCAGCCCCAGATCGAGGCGAAACCGGCGGCGAACAGCGCCAGCCCCAGCCACACGGACCACCAATCCTCGGTACTTACCATGCCGTCGTACCAACGGCGGTTGCTGTCACTCATCCCTTATTCCCCCTACGTTCCGGTTGCGGCGCGACGGTCAGCCGTGCGCGCCGGTTAAAGTAGTGGCCGGCGTATTGGGCCAGCCACGACGGCAGTACCACGCGACGCACGGTCATCGCCGCGAGCACCTGATCGCCGGCATGGAAGTCGCCGGATTCGGCAAGTGCGGCTTCGATGCGCCGGTCAAGACCGGCCAGATCGGGTGCGCTGACGCGCACACCGTTACCCGTCGCGTGCCAACGGCCGCCGTTGTAATCAAGCTCGATAGCTATGCGCATGGCCGTACCGCTTGCCCGCGCCTCGCTCAGCCGAACACCAGATGCACGACGAGCCCGAGGACCACGAGCCCGCCTAGGCCGAACCCGAGACTCCAAAGCACAAGCCGGGTCTCCCAGGCGGCCCAGGGCTCGGGGTTGCCAATCAGGGGGGCGTGCTCGGCGCGGTCTTCGTGACCGTGCTCCGGAGACGTCCGGTCGTTTATCGGCGATTCGATGGTGGTGTCTTGCATACGGGCCTCCGGTCGAGAAAACCGCATCGGCGGCCTAGCCACGATGTCGGTTTGATAACGCATCGCCCGCCGCGTTGCGCGCGGGCAATACCGGGTCATGGACGGCGGTGTACAACGCGCGCTGACCCGCGGCGTTGATGTGCGTCCTGTTTCTCGTCTCCGGAGGTCCGGTCGGCGGGTTGCCGGCAGGCCGCGCTTACGAGCGGTTTCCGCCGGCGGTGCGGGTACCGGTTTTCGGTGGACTGAACCGCACTTTTTCCTTGCGTTCGACTTGCACCACGGCACCGTTGTGGATCGTGATCTCGACCGCGCCGAAATCCATCGTCTCGATAGCGCGTCGAAGAAACTCGATTAGATCGGCGTCGACGCCTTGGGCCGAATTGTCGCTGTCGCTCATCGCGGTACGTCTTGCTGGACTGATCTTAAAACTAGATTCAGAAGCATATTAATGATCGTTTTAAATGCTATAAAAGAATTTAAAACTGAATAAATATCGTTTTAAGTTATATAAAGATCATGGCCGTGGTATACATACTCCGCCGGCTAAAGCCGGTGGTCGTTCACTTTTAATAGAAATGTGCGGCAATCGCTGAATGAGGCGGCGCCTTGTTTTGAAGAGGTCAACGCTCCATCAGTCGGGGACGCAGCTCATGCAGGTTGCACGGCCGGGTGCGGATATCGATCTGCGCGGCGATCAGCTTGTCCCAGCCCTCCGCGACCGCGCCCGAAGAACCGG
>NZ_DASSKM010000112.1:0-3168 GCF_035690525.1 Salinisphaera sp. | reverse complement strand
GCCGCGCGCGCCGCGGCCGCCCTGCCCGACTGGAGCGAGGCTGGCGCGCGTTTCGCGGCCGCGCTGGAACGCGCCGCGATGCGATGAACGACACCGCGCCCGCACCGGGATCGCGCTTCGCCGGCGACTGGCTCGCGCGGCGCGAGCGCGTCGATCATCGCAGCCGGGCTCATGGTCTCGCGGCGCTCGCGGCGGCCGATTTGCGCCGTCGTGGCGGCGCCCGGCATACCGTGGTCGATCTCGGCGCCGGCGGCGGCTCGAACCTGCGCTATCTGATCGGCCATTTGGCGGCGCGCCTGCCGGAACCGGTCGACTGGCATCTGCTCGATCACGACGCCGGACTGCTGGCGACCGCGCTCGGCGAAAATCGGCCCGAGGCGCGCGCCGGCGATCGGGTGGCCGGCGCCGTATGCGATCTTGCCGAGCCGCTGGCGCCGCATCTGGCCGGCGCCGGTCTGGTGACCGCCTCGGCGCTGCTCGATCTCGTCTCCCTAGACTGGATCGAGGGATTCGTTGCGGCCTGTGCGGCAACCCGCGCGGCGGTACTCGTGGCCATGAGCGTCGATGGTCGAATCGAGTTCGACGATCCCGATCCCGCGGACGATCTCGTACGCCACGCGGTCGCCGCCGATCAGCGTCGCGACAAGGGGTTCGGGCCGGCGCTGGGCGGCGCCGCGCCGGCCGCGCTCGTCAACGCGCTCGCGCACGCCGGCTACGGCGTGGACACCCGGCCCAGCGACTGGCGGCTGGACGCGCGCGACATGCTGCTCGTCGATCCGCTAATCGACGGCTGGCGCGCGGCGGCGCAGCGTCAGCGCCCTAAGCGCCGCGCGGCGATCGCCGCCTGGGCCGCGCGCCGTACAGCCGCGATCGCCGCCGGCCGTACCCGGCTGACCGTCGGCCATGTCGACGTACTGGGTCTGCCGAACCCGCGGCACCTCGCATGGGCTCGCCGGGGCGCTGACCCATTGCTCGGGCCCACTTGATCGGGGCATGGGCCGAAAGATCGCTAGGTGATCACACCTATTTTGCGCCCTGGCGCCCGGGCGTTATCAATACGCTAGATGACGTCTGATCCGGGCGGCGCTGCGGCTTTTCCGGGTATGGCCCCCGACGACGAATCAGCCGCCGGTTTTCCAGCATCCGGTTTTCCAGCACAAGGGCATTCTCGATGGTCGACGATCCCACCGCCGGCGAGACCGAAGCGCGCGGTCGCGAGGCAGCGCGACCGCGCCAGATGCCGATGCGGGGTTGGCGGGACGCGTTGTTTCGGGTCAAGGATCAGATCGGTGAACGCGCGCTTTCGCTGGTGGCGGCGGGGGTCGCGTTCTACAGCTTCCTATCGCTTTTTCCCGCCCTGGTCGCGCTGCTCTCGATCTACGGCCTGATCGCCTCGCCGCGGCACGTGGCCGGCCAGATGAACCAGCTACAAGGCGCCGTTCCCGCCTCGGCGCTGCATCTCGTTCAGTCGCAAATAGCCCAGCTCACGCGCACCGACCACGCCACGTTGGGCATCAGTCTCGTCGTCAGCGTGCTGATTGCGCTGTATTCCGCTTCCAAGGGCGCGGGCGCCATGATTTCCGCGTTGAACATTGCCTATGGCGAGATCGAAAAACGCGGTTTCTTCAAACTCCAGGGCATTACGCTGCTGTTGACCTTCAGCGGCATCGTGTTTTTTATCCTCATGCTCGGCGCCATCGGCCTGACGGCCTACCTCAATCAGATCGCGCTACCCGGCTGGCTCACGATCATTATTCGCGTCGTCCGGTGGCTGATTGTGTTGGCGATGATGACGGCCGCACTCGCGGTATTGCTCGCCTGGGCGCCCAGCCGCCGGCGTCCCAAATTTCAATGGGTGACGCCGGGCGCTGTCTTCGCGACGGTCCTCTGGCTGCTCGCCTCGATCGCGTTTAGCTTCTACATCGGCCATTTCGGCAGCTACAACAAGACTTACGGCTCGGCCGCGGCGATCGTCATTCTGATGACGTGGTTCTGGCTGAGCGCTTTTTTCGTGCTCGTGGGCGCCGGGATCAACGGCGAGTTGGAGCGCCAGACGCGCCGGGACAGCACGAAAGGATCGCCGCGGCCGCTGGGCGAGCGCGATGCCGCGGCCGCGGACGAAGTCAGCCCGTCGCCGTAACCGATTCGGGCGCGGCGCGGCGACGCAGGTCGAGATCGTAGAGCCGATCATCCCCCACCGCGTACGAACGCCACGCCGGACGGATCGCGCGGTCGAGGGTCGCGATCTCGGCCAGCGCCAACGCCGGGCGCCCGGAGCCGATCAGCATAGGCGCAACCACCGCATGCAGCCGGTCCACGCAGCCGGCCTCGATGAATTTCGAGATCGTCACGCCGCCGCCTTCGACCAGCACCCGGCGCAACCCGCGTTCGGCGAGGGCATCGAGCAGCATCCGCGGCAGCCGCCCGGCCGGCGCGGCATCCAGCTTTAGCGCGGTGGCGCCCGGAGCGGCCAGCGCGCGATCGGCGACCACATGCCAGGTCGGCGCGGCGCGATCGCGGAACACACGGGCGGTATGCGCCGCGCGGCCGTTTGGGTCGAGCACGACGCGCGCCGGATTGTCGCCCTCGACGTGGCGCACGGTGAGCCGCGGATCGTCGGCCGCGACCGTGCCGACGCCCACGACCACGGCGTCGACCAGCGCCCGCAACCGATGCAGATGAATCCGGCTGGCCTCGCCGGTGACGTAATGAGAATGGCCGCTCGCGGTCGCGATGCGCCCGTCCAGACTCTGGCCGAGCTGCGCGACCACGCCGGCCGCCGGGCCGCAAGCCACCGGCAGCAGCGTGTCGAACAACTGCGCGGCCTCGGCGCCGATCGCACCGCGCGCGGACCAGGCGCCGTCCGGCTCGATAGTCAGCCGCCCGTCGACTTGCCACGGGAGCCCGGCCGCGCGGCCGCGCGCATCGCGAATGATCCGCCAAGCGTAGTTAGTCTCGATAACTGGCATCATATGCAGCCTTTAAACGGTCCGGGGAGACCTCATCGTCTGCGGATTCACGTCGGCCTGACAAGGTTGCATGATCGCCCAGCACCCGGAATCGATACAGGACCGCTTCATGCAACACGTCGAGCGCGCCATCCTCGATCTACGCCGCGGCCTGCCCGTAGTGGTCGATACGCCGCACCGCCGGTATTTGGTGGCGTCG
>NZ_DASSKM010000111.1:0-17307 GCF_035690525.1 Salinisphaera sp. | reverse complement strand
ATGCCAGAGCCGTTTAGGCTCCCGATATGGTTATCATCGCACTCTATGGCGAAAAGTACGCCGACTTCAGTCGTGGGTCGGGAACGAAAACGATGCATCCGAGCCGTGCGCCGGTTCCGGCCAGCGCTGGGTGACGACCTTCTTGCGCGTGGAAAACCGTACGCCGTCCGAACCGTTGACATCCAGATCGCCGAACAGCGAATCATTCCAGCCGCCGAAACTGTGCCAGGCCACCGGTACGGGAATCGGGATGTTGACCCCGACCATGCCGACCTTGATGGCACGCTGGAACTTGCGGGCGAACGCCCCGGTGCTGGTGAAGATACTGGTGCCATTGCCGTAGGGATTTTCGTTGATCACCCGAATCGCTTCATCGAGATCGGCCACGCGCACAATGACAAGCACCGGCCCGAAAATCTCTTCCTTATAGGCGCTCATATCGGTCTTGACGTGGTCGATAACCGTCGGCCCGACGAAAAAGCCTTCCTCGTTGCCTTTGACCAGAAGGTTGCGCCCGTCGGTGACCAGGCTCGCCCCATCGGCTTCGGCCTCACCGATGAGGCGCTCCACACGATCCTTGGACTGCGGCGTGATCAGCGGGCCCATATCGGCATCGGCATTCGTTCCTTCGGCGACAACCACATTGTTGGCCCGCTCGCGCAGTTTGTCGGCGAGCACATCCGCTGCCTCACCAACCGCGACCGCCACCGAAATGGCCATGCAGCGCTCGCCGGCGGCGCCGAATGCCGCCGTATTCAGAAGATCGGCCGCCATATCGATGTCGGCATCGGGCAATACCACCGCGTGATTCTTCGCGCCGCCAAGTGCCTGTACGCGTTTGCCGTGGGCGGTTGCCGTTTCATGGACATATTTGGCGATCGGCGTGGACCCAATGAAGGACACACCATCCACGTCCGGGTGCGTCAACAACCCGTCCACGGCCAGCTTGTCGCCCTGCAACACGTTGAAGACGCCGTCGGGCAACCCGGCCTCCTGCCACAATTCGGCCAGCATCAATGAGGCCGATGGGTCGCGCTCCGACGGCTTGAGAATGAATGCGTTGCCCGTCGCGATCGCCAGCGGCGCCATCCACATCGGCACCATCGCCGGAAAATTGAAAGGCGTAATACCCGCGATTACGCCCAATGGCTCGCGCACCGAAAAGGTATCGACGCCGGTGGCGATCTGGCTGGAATACTCGCCCTTGAGCTGCTCCACGATGCCACAGGCGAACTCGACCGCTTCGAGCGCACGGCCGATTTCGCCCTTCGCGTCGTCGAGCACCTTGCCATGCTCGGTCGTGATGGTGGCCGCGATCTCGTCGCCGCGCGCGGCCAGCTTCTCGCGCATGCTGAACAAAATCTTGGTGCGTTTGGTCAGCGACACTTCAGACCAAGATTTGGCGGCCTTCTTGGCCACGGCGACGACCTCGTTGACGTCGTCTTCACTTGCAAGTTGCAGCTGACCGATCACCTGGCCGGTCGCCGGGTTATAAATGTCCTGCTCCCGTCCGCCGGAAGCGGGCTTGCTCTTGCCGCCGATGAAATGGGTGACAGTGTTTGTTTGCGCTGCCATAGCCGTCATGGTCAAACCTCGATGGATGTTGCAGATAGAGTTGTCATCAGACAACGGTTCAGACGTCGTCGCCGGTGTAGTAGCGGTCCGCAACGTCGAGCGCGCGGTCGAGAATGTCCAGCCCTTCGCGCGCCTCGTCGGCGGTCGTGGTGCATGGCGGGACTACGTGGGTGCCATTGAAGTGCGTGAACGGCCACAGGCCATCCTGCTTGCACGCATCGGCGAATTCGCGCATCGGCGCGGCATCCTCGCCCTTGGCGTTGAAAGGCACCAGCGGCGACCGTGTCTTGCGGTCGGTCACCAGTTCCGCCGCCCAGAACACGCCCAGGCCGCGCACCTCGCCCACGCTCGGATGCCGCTCGGCAAGCGCGCGCAGCCCCGGACCGATGACATCCTCGCCCAGCTTGCGGGCGTTTTCGATGATGTTCTCTTCACGAAAGATTTTCATCGACGCCGCGATCGAGGCACAGCCCAGCACATGGCCGGAGTACGTCAATCCACCCGGATAGGGGCGGTGATCGAAGGTCTTGGCGATGGTCTCGGAAATGATCACGCCCCCGATCGGGATATAGCCCGAATTGGAGCCTTTCGCGAACGTAATGAGATCGGGCGCCACATTCCAATGATCGATGGCGAACCATTCCCCGCAGCGGCCGAAACCGGCCATGACTTCATCGGCGATCATCACGATGCCATGCTCGTCGCAGATTTTGCGGACCCCGGCCAGATAGCCGTCGGGCGGCACCAGGATGCCGTTGGTGCCGACCACGGTTTCCATGATGATCGCGCCGATCGTATGCGCGCCCTCGACGGCGATGACATCTCGGAGATGCGTCAGCGCGCGCTGGCATTCTTCGGCCTCGTTCTGCGAGTAGAACTCCGATCGATACGTATAAGGCCCCCAGTAGTGGACCACATTCGGTATTGCCGGCTCGGATTCCCAGCGACGCGGATCGCCGGTAAGCGCGATCGCACCGGCGGAACCCCCGTGATAACTGCGATAGGCGGCAAGAACCTTGCTGCGTCCGGTATGCGACCGCGCCATTCGGATCGCATGTTCGTTGGCATCCGCGCCGCCGTTGGTGAAAAACACCTTGTTCAAATCGCCGGGCGCAACCTCGGCGATCATTTGCGCGGCTTCGGAGCGCGCGGCGTTGGCGAACGGCGGCGCGATCGTGTTCAGCGTTTCCGCCTGCTTTTGAATCGCGGCAACCAGCTTCGGATGCTGATGACCGATATTGACGTTGACCAACTGCGACGCGAAATCGAGGTATCGCTTGCCGTTATAGTCCCAGAAATACGAGCCCTTTCCGCCGGCCACCGGCATCGGGTCGATCTCGGCTTGCGCCGACCACGAGTGAAACACATGCGCGCGGTCTTTTCGCCGCACCTCCTCACCGACCTCACTGTCGACCGACGGCGTGTCGATTGATCGAACTCCTGACATAGCGAAACTCCCTTCAAATCTTCGGCAGACGGTCATCCGGCCGGGTTTGCAACCGCTTATAGGACCATAGGCCGGCCCCATATGTAGTTAAATACTTTTCTGTTGACCCTTACGTTAGTAGCGCTTAACGTTTCAAGCAGTACATCATGGGTATTGACTTGGTTCATAAACAAGCCGACCGCTTGAGTCAGATCAGTGATTTCGACTTGCGGCTGATACAGGTATTCAAGACGGTCGTGGAAAGCGGCGGCTTCACGGCCGCCGTGCCGGCGTTGGGTGTCAGCCGCTCGGCGATCAGCATTCACATGGCGAATCTTGAAGCGCGCTTCGACCTGAAACTCTGCCAACGCGGGCGATCCGGATTCGCGCTGACCGAAGAAGGCCGGGAGGTCTACGACGCGAGTTTGCGCCTACTGTCCTCGATCGAAACATTCAGAACCGAGGTCAACGGCTTCCACCGCGAACTCCACGGCGATCTCAACATCGGCATTACCGATAATCTGGTCAGCCTTCCGCATATGCGCATTACCCAGGCGCTCGCCGCTCTCAAGAATCACGGGCCCGGAATCCGCATCAATATCCATATGATGCCGCCCAGCGAAATAGAACGCGGGATCATCGACGGGCGGCTTCAGGTCGGCGTCGTTCCGGCGGTGAACAATATGGGCGCGCTCGAATACACACCGCTGTACGACGAAGCCGCCTATCTCTACTGCGCCGCGAACCATCCGCTGTTCCCGCGCTCCGACGACACGATCACGGACGACGAACTGGCGGCCTGCGACGCGGTACGGCCGGTGTTCGCCCTCTCGCCGGCCGGCCGGCGGCGACACCGGGCTCTTAACGAGACGGCGACCGCGACCGACCGGGAAGGCATCGCGTTTCTGATCCTCACCGGAAGCTATATCGGCTATTTGCCCGAGCATTTCGCCAAGCGGTGGACGCGGGAGACGCAACTTCGGGCGATCCGGCCCGAGGATCACAACTACCGGATCGAATACGCCACGGTGACGCGACGCGGCCGCCTGCCCCATCGGGTACTCGAACGCTTTCTGGCCGAAATCGAAAGCCGAGGTAATCTTGAGGTTTGAGGCTTGAGGCCTATTGCCGTTGCAGGCGAACGTACCGCCCACAGACTCCACCGACGAGGGCGGCTTAGGTACGGCGTTTGTCCCGAGCGCCGAGTTCCTGCAACTCCGGTTCGGAAAACCTCGCTTGGCGACGCGCGTCCATGTTGTACGGCCCGGGTGGGCCGCCGTTCATGTATTCGTCGAGCAGTTTGAAGAAGGTTTTGTCCGGGTCCAGCCCGCGCGGCTCGGCGAAGTAGCGGAACCAGCGCGTGCCGATTTCGACGTGCGGCACTTCCTCTTTCAGAATCTGTTCGAATATGGCGACCGTCTTGTCGTCGCCCACGGACTTGAGCTTGTCGATCATCGCCGGCGTGACATCGAGCCCACGGGCTTCGAGCACCCGCGGCACCAGCGCCATACGAACCATCGGGTCATGCGCGGTCTTGGCCGCCATTTCCCAAAGACCGTTGTGGGCGTCGAAATCGCCGTAGGCGTAGCCGAAATCGGCCAACCGCGCATTCAGCATCTCGAAATGACGCGATTCGTCGGCCGCCATCGACAGCCAGTCGGCGTAGTAGGTTGCCGGCATGCCGCGATAGCGATAGGCCGCATCCAGGCCGAGGTTGATGGCGTTGAACTCGATATGCGCGATCGCGTGGATCAGCGCGGCCCGGCCGTAATCCGTGCCCAGACCGCGGCGCGCCAGCTTCGACGGATGTACCAGTGTTGGACGCTCGGGGCGCCCGGGCACCGGTATGTCCTCGGCCACACCGGACGAAGCCGCCAACGCGCCGGGATCGGCAGCATACAGCGCCCGCGTAGCCAGACACTTCGCCCTAGGGTCGCGCGTCATGAGCGCGGCGTGGATATCGTCGGGCGTCATCAACCGTCCTGGTGACCGCCAAGGCCGCGCCGAATATCGGCGATGATGTCGTCCGCGCTTTCCAGGCCGACCGAGATCCGCACCAGACCCTCGCCGATGCCCGCGCGGGCGCGGTCCTCGGCCGAGATCCGGGCATGGGTGGTGCTCGCCGGATGCACGATCGTGCTCCGCGTGTCGCCGAGATTGGCGGTGATGGACAGCATCTTCGTGCCGTTGATCAGATTGAACGCGGCGTCGCGTCCGCCGTGGACATCGAACGAGACAATGCCGCCGAAGCCGCCCGGCTGCTGCCGCGCGGCCAACTCGTGCTGCGGATGGGATTTCAGGCCCGGATAATAGACATGCGCCACGCCCGGCTGGGTCTCCAACCACTGGGCCAGACGCGCCGCGCTCTCGCAGTGCGCACGCATGCGCACTTCCAGCGTCTCCAGCGCCTTATAAAATACCCAGGCATTGAACGGGCTCATGCTCGGCCCGCCGGTGCGCAAAAAACGAAACACCTGATTGCCGACGGTCTCGGCGTCGCCGACCACCGCGCCGCCGAGCGCGCGGCCCTGGCCGTCGAGATACTTGGTGGCGGAATGGGTGACGATATGCGCGCCGAGTTCCAGCGGACGCTGCAGCGCCGGCGTACAGAAACAGTTATCGACCACGAGCTTCGCGCCGTTTTCCTCGGCCAACGCGCCGAGCGCGGCCAGGTCGACGATTTCGGTCAGCGGATTGGACGGCGTTTCGACGAACAGCATCTTCGTGCTCGGCTCGACCGCCGCCTTCCAGGCCTCGACATTCTCGGGCGCTACATAGGTGGTCCGAATGCCGAGCTTGCCGAAGTAGTTGTTGAACAGGCCGATGGTCGAGCCGAACAGCGTATGCGCGGCGACGATATGATCGCCCGCCTCGAGCGTGGCCAGGCACGTCGCGAGAATCGCGGCCATACCCGAACCGGTCGCCACACAGGCGTCGCCGCCTTCCATTGCCGCCAGCCGGTCGCAGAACGCATCCACGGTCGGGTTGGTAAAACGCGAATAGATGTTGCCGGCTTCCTCGCCGGCGAAACGCGCGGCACAGGCTTCGGCCGAGTCGAACACGAAGCTCGACGTCATGTAGATGGCGCTGCTGTGCTCGCCTTCGGGGCTACGGTGGGTGCCGGCACGCACGCCGCGGGTGGCGGTGCCCCACGCGGGGTCGGAATCGATGGTCATGGGCCTCTCCAAATATCGGGCTACGCCGAAAACCAAAACGCCCGCGGGCTTGATGCGCCGCGGGCGGGATAAAATTCGACGACCCGTTTAGCGGCATTTTGATCGCGAAAAACACGATCCGCGCCCGCAAGCTGTTACAAATCGGCGCGTATGAGGAGTATGCCGGGCGGCCGGGCCCGCATCAAGGCAAGGCGCGACGACCGGCCGCCGAACGGCATCTACAGCATCTTATGCGTCGTTGTGGATTTCCAGCACCGCGTTGTCCTTCTTGCGGCGCGCTTCGCGAGTGGCATCGGCGCGGAACAGTTCGAGCTGCTCCAGATACTCGGGCGAGACATCGGCGGTGATGTAGTCGCCGGTGAATACCGAGTCCTCGTAGGCCTGCAGCGCATCGTTGCCGACCGACACGGCGCGCTTGAGATCGTCCATATCCTGATAGATCAGCTTGTCGGCGCCGATGATTTCGGCGATCTCGTGGTCGGAATGACCGTGGGCGACCAGTTCGGCCGCGCTCGGCATGTCGATACCGTAGACGTTGGGATAGCGTACCGGCGGCGCGGCCGAGGCGAAATACACCCGGTTCGCACCGGCCTCGCGCGCCATCTCGATGATCTGGCGCGAGGTGGTGCCGCGTACGATGGAGTCGTCGACCAGCAGCACGTTCTTGCCGGCGAATTCCAGGTCGATCGGGTTGAGCTTCTTACGCACCGATTTCACCCGCTGCTGCTGGCCCGGCATGATGAAAGTGCGGCCGATATAGCGGTTCTTGATGAAACCCTCGCGGTATTTCAGATCGAGCTGACTGGCCAGTTCCACCGCCGCGGTCCGGCTGGTCGAGGGAATCGGGATGACCACGTCGATGTCGTGATCCGGCCATTCCCGCTCGATCTTTTCGGCCAGATACGTCCCCATGCGCAGACGCGCCTTGTAGACGTAGACGTCGTCGATCACCGAGTCCGGGCGAGCCAGATAGACGTATTCGAAGATGCACGGCGAATGATACGGATTTTCGGCGCACTGTTTGACGTGAATCTCGCCGTCGAGCGTAATCACCACAGCCTCGCCCGGGCCGATGTCGCCGATGCGTTCGAAACCGAGGGCATCCAGCGCAACCGACTCGGAGGCGATCATGTAATCGGTGCCGTCGGCGGTCTCGCGCCGGCCGTAGACCACCGGGCGGATACCGTTGGGGTCGCGAAAACCCACCAGGCCGTAACCGGTGATCAACGCGGTGGCGGCATAACCGCCGCGGCAACGCCGATGCACCGCGCCGACCGCCCCGAAGATATCCTCGGGCGCCAACTGCAGGCACTTGCTCTGCATCAGCTCGTGGGCGAACACATTGAGCAGGATCTCGGTATCCGAATCGGTGTTCAGATGGCGCCGGTCGGACCGGAACAACTCGTCCTTGAGTTGATCGGCGTTGGTGAGATTGCCGTTGTGCGAAAGACAAATGCCGTACGGCGTATTGACATAGAACGGCTGCGCCTCGGCCGACGAGTCGAGGCCGGCGGTCGGATAGCGCACATGACCCACCCCGGCGTTGCCGACCAGCCGCATCATGTGGTCGGTCCGGAACACGTCCCGCACCAGGCCGTTGTCCTTGCGAAGATAGAGACGCCTGCCGTCCGTGGTTACGATCCCGGCTGCATCCTGACCGCGATGCTGGAGCACCGTCAGCGCGTCGTAGATATCCTGATTAACCGGGGAGGTCGAGACCATCCCAACAATGCCGCACATAAGCCAGTCACTCGGTTTGGGTAGGAAAGAATATCGTCGTCAAGCCGAGGTCGTCGTCGCGGCGCTTCCGGGCAGCGTCGACGGCGCGTCGGGATAAGTGATCGCGTTCGCGATGTCGGGCGGCAGATAGCCGCGAACCCAGAGGGCGCCGGCCTCGAGCTGCCCGATGAAGATCGAGCTCTGCCACCAACTGTTGCGTGGTACCGGCGTCACGCCCGCCAACAGAACCAGAACAATGAGGACGGCCACGCCGCGCACAACCCCGAACACGATGCCCAGCACGCGATCGGTGCCGGCCAGGCCGGTCTGGCTGACAAGCCGCCCGAGCAGGTAATTCGCGATCGCGCCCACGATGAGCACGCCGAGGAAGACGATGGCGAAGGCCACCGCGAGGCGCGCGGAATCCACATCGATCCAGCGCCGCAGATAAACGGACACCGAAGCGGCGAAGTTGAAGGCGAGATAAAAGGCCAATATCCATGTCGCCAGGCCGAGCGCTTCGCGCAGAAAACCGCGGAAGAAACCGATGACCGCCGATAACGCGACCACCACCACGATAGCGACATCGATCCAGATCATGACAACGAGCCGCCAGGGCGAAACAGATCAATCATAGCAAATTCGCCGCGCCTCGGCCTCGGAGCCATGTAATCGAGCCAAAAACAAGGCCAGAACAGATTTAGAGCAGCTTCAGGGCAGATGACGCACCAGCCCCTTGTGCCCGGCCTCGCTCAGCCGGTCGGCGGCCGACTGCGCCGCCTGCTCGCTGTCGAAAGGCCCCACATACACGCGATAATAGGTTTTGCCGTTGACCTGGCCGGGCGCGTACGAAACCGGGAACCGGCTCTCGAGCTGGTCGGTCATGTCCTTGGCATTATCGCGCTTGCTGAAGCTCGCGACCTGAACCACCCAGCCCTCGATGCCGGTTTTCTCGGCGCCGGCCGACGACGAACCGGCCGAGGCGCTGTTGGACGCGCCCGAGCCCGACGAGGCCGCGCCATGATCCTGCGCAGCGCTGCTCGATCCGCTCTCGTTCGCCTCGTTGGCCGGCGCGGACGAATCCGAGGACGAAGCGCTGTCGCCCGGCGGGTTCGAGTTCGCCGCGGGCGCGCTGGCGGCCCCGGACGAGCCGGCCGGTGCGGAATTGCCGTGAATCGGCGGGGTCGAAAAGTCCGACTCGCTCTGCGGCGAGACGGCGTCGGGCTTCGGCGCCCGGTTCCGATCCTGGCCTATGCCACTCGCGGCAGCGTCGCCACCCGACGATGCGCTCTGATTGTTGCGAGCGCCGGACCGATCGTTATTGCTGCCGTCCACGGGCGCAGTCTCGCCGTTCGGCTGCACGTTATAGACGCGCATCGAGCCCCGGCCGTCGTTTTCGTTACCCCCATGCATGCAGCGCGAGAGCAGCAACGGCGCCAATACACCGATAATTACCAGAACGGCCACGCCGATCAGGCGTTTTTTCATCACGTCATTCATGATCAGGACTCCGCGCCTGCGCCACGGTGAAAAAGGAACCACATACGACGATGCGGTCGCCGGGCCCGGCGGCATCCCGCGCCGCGGCCAGCGCTTCAGCCGGGCCCGCATGCACCGGGCCGGTGTGGCCCAAACGCGCGGCCAGCGCCCCGCCGCTCAGGCCGCGCGGGCTGACGCCGTCGAGGGCGGCCGGATACAGCACGTCGGCAATCGGCATCAGCCGCCCGCCGACCGCTTCCACCGGTTTATCCGCCAACATACCCAGCACCACATGAGTCCGCCCCACCACGGGCCGCCGCCGCAGGGATTCCACCAGCAGGGCCACCGCATCATCGTTGTGGCCCACATCGTAGATGATCGGTATCGGAGCGTCGATAACTTCACGCCGGCCAGGCAACATCGCTTGTCGGGCACAGGCGCGTTCGATATCGGCGTCGGCGATATCGACCCCGGCCGTGGCCACGCCGGCGATCGCCAGCGCCAGATTGTCGGGGTGCACGCCGGGGTGCGGCGCGATATCGAACATGGTATGGCCGTCCGACCAGTGCCAGCGCCGGTTCTCGACCGTCAGATCGAACGCACGACCGAGACAGGCCAGACGCGCGCCGCAATCGGCCGCCGTCTCGGCGATGCTGTCCGGCGGATGACGATCGCCGCACAACACGGGGCGCCCGGGGCGCATGATGCCGGCCTTCTCACGCCCGATGGCCGCGCGCGTACCGCCCAGCCAGTCGGTATGATCGAGCCCGATCTGGGTGATCAAGGCCACGTCGGCGTCGATGATGTTAACGGCGTCCAGCCGCCCGCCCAGACCGACCTCCAGAACGGCGATATCGACCGCGGCACGTGCAAACAGCCAGAGCGCGGCCAGCGTGCCAAACTCGAAGAAGGTCAGCGAGATATCGCCGCGCGCATCGTCGATCGCCTCGAACGCGGCGACCAGCGCATCGTCGGCGACCGGTTCACCGTCAATCGCCACGCGCTCGTTGTAGCGCCATAGATGCGGCGAGGTATAACAGCCCACGCGGGCGCGCGGGCCGATCAGCGCGCAGACCAGCGCCACCGTGCTGCCCTTGCCGTTGGTTCCGGCCACGGTGATCGTACGGTGGCGCGGCGCCAGCAGATCGAGCCGCCCGGCGACGCGGCGGACCCGATCGAGGCCGAGCTCGATCTCGCTCGGATGAACCGCCAGTTGATAATCCAGCCACTGCGCCAGGGTCGATTGGGCGGCCGCCGGCCGCCGCGCCTCGGTTCCGGCCACTATTCGGGCGACACCTCGGGCGCCTCGGGCGTTTCGGCTTCATCGCTCTCATCGACCTCGTCGGCCACCGGCGGGCGATGCATGAGCGTGGACACGACGCGATAGACGCGGTCGCGCAGATCACTGCGCTCGACGATCATGTCGATGGCCCCGTGCTCGAGCAGGAACTCGCTGCGCTGGAAGCCTTCCGGCAACGTCTGTTTCACGGTCTGCTCGATCACGCGCGGGCCGGCAAAACCCACCAGCGCTTCCGGCTCGGCCACGTTGATGTCGCCCAGCATGGCGTAGCTGGCCGCCACGCCGCCCATGGTGGGATGGGTCAATACGGAAACGAACGGCAGGCCGCGATCGGCGAGCCGGGTCAGCGCTGCGCTGGTCTTGCCCATCTGCAGCAGCGAAAACAGGCCCTCCTGCATGCGCGCGCCGCCGGAGGCCGAGAAAAACACGAACGGTGAGCCGGCGTCGATCGCGGCATGGACGCCGCGCACGAAAGTCTCGCCGACCACGCTGCCCATCGAGCCGCCCATGAACTTGAAGTCCATGGCGCCGGCCACGATCGGCATCGATTTGAGGCTACCGCTCATCATCAACACCGCCTCGCGTTCGCCCGAACTCTTCTGGGCCGCGGACAGACGGTCGCGATACTTCTTCGAATCTCGGAACTTGAGCGGATCGCGCGGCTCGAGACCGGTCGCGATGTCCTGGCGGTGCTCGGCGTCGAGAAACAGCGCCAGGCGCTGGCGTGCGCGCAGCCGTTGATGCGCATTGCATTTCGGGCAGACATAGAGCGTGCGCTCCATCTCGGCCGTGTACAGCACCGCGCCGCAATTGCCGCACTTGGTCCACAACCCTTCCGGGACGCTGTTCTTGCGCCGCGATGCGTCATTGCGCATCTGTGACGGCATCAGTTTTTCGAGCCAGCTCATGCGCTTTCGCCCTCCTGTTCGTTCGGGTCGCGCTTGCTTTCATCGTATCGATCGATCGCCGCGCGCATCGCGGCCAATGTTTCGCTCAACTTGCGCGCGGCGGCCGACCGGTCCGCGCCGTGCTCGGCGATCTGGCGCACCAGCGCGCTGCCCACGACCACCGCGTCGGCGACCGCGGCCACGGCGGCCGCGTTCTCCGGCGTGCGCACGCCGAAGCCGACGCCGACCGGGAGGCGGGTCGCGCGCCGGATCGGCGCGATCTGCGCCGCCAGGCCGCCGGTATCCAGGCTCGACGCCCCGGTCACGCCCTTGAACGAAACATAGTAAATGAACCCGGCGGCGTTTTCGCAGATCCGCGCAATCCGCGCCTCGCCGGTGGTCGGCGCGATCAGGCATACCGGGTCGATCCCGGCCTCGGCGAGCGCCGGCGCGATGTCCGGCGCCTCCTCGGCGGTCATGTCGACGATCAGCGCGCCATCGACGCCGGCCGCGCGGGCGCGCTTGCCGAATATCTCGAGGCCCATGGAATCGATCGGGTTGAAATAACCCATCAGCACGACCGGCGTATCGGTATCGCGCTCGCGGAATCGTTCGACCATGTCCAACACGTCCCGCAGGCTCGTGTTATGCGCCAGGGCTCGCTCGCAGGCGGCCTGGATCACCGGCCCGTCGGCCATGGGATCGGTGAACGGCACACCGAGTTCGATCACGTCGGCGCCGGCTTCGACCAGCGCGTGCATGAAATCCGCGGTGGCGTCGGGCGCCGGGTCGCCGGCGGTCAGGTACGGGATCAGCGCCGTACGCCGCGCGCTTTTCAGTTCGGCGAATCGATCGGCAAGCCGGCTCAAAGCGTTTCTCCCGCGGCTTCGGCCACGCTGGCCATGTCCTTGTCGCCGCGGCCGGACAGGTTGACCAGAATATCCTGCTCCGGGTTCATCCCGGCGGCCAGCTTCATCGCATAGGCCACCGCGTGCGACGATTCGAGCGCCGGCATAATGCCCTCGGTACGGGTGCATTCGTGGAACGCGGCCAGCGCGTCGGCATCGGTGACATCCACATAGCGCGCCCGGCCGATGTCCTTGAGCCAGGCATGCTCGGGCCCGACGCCCGGATAATCCAGCCCGGCCGAGATGGAATGCGTGCCCTGAATCTGACCGTTGTCGTCCTGCATCAGATACGTGCGGTTACCGTGCAGCACGCCCGAGCGCCCGGCCGCCAGCGGCGCGGCGTGCCGTCCGCTGGCGATACCGTCGCCGCCGGCCTCGACGCCGTAGATGGCGACGTCCTCATCGTCCAGAAACGGATAGAACAGACCGATCGCGTTCGAACCGCCGCCGACGCAGGCAACCAGCGCGTCCGGCAAGCGGCCGTTGCGTTCGAGCATCTGGCCCCTGGCCTCGCGGCCGATCACCGCCTGGAAGTCGCGCACCATGGCGGGATACGGCGCCGGCCCGGCAACCGTGCCGATGATGTAGAACGTATCGTCCACATGGGCGACCCAGTCGCGAAGCGCTTCGTTCATCGCGTCCTTGAGCGTCTTCGAGCCGGATTCGACGGCTCTGACCTCGGCGCCGAGCAGCCGCATGCGATAGACGTTGGTGGCCTGCCGGCGCATGTCTTCGCTGCCCATGTAGACCACGCACGACAGGCCCAGCCGTGCCGCGACCGTGGCCGTGGCCACGCCGTGCTGGCCGGCGCCGGTCTCGGCGATGATGCGGGTCTTGCCCATGCGCGCGGCCAACAGCCCCTGGCCGATGGTGTTGTTCACCTTGTGCGCGCCGGTGTGATTCAGATCCTCGCGTTTGAACCAAATGCGCGCGCCGCCGGCTTTTTTCGACAGCCGCTCGGCGTGATAAATCGGCGTCGGCCGACCGACATAGTCGGCCAGATCGGAATTCAGCGCCGCCATGAACGCGGGGTCCCGGCGCGCCGAGGCATAGGCCTCGGTCAACTCGTCGAGCGGGGCCATCAGCGTCTCGGCCACGAACTTGCCGCCGTAGGGTCCAAAATGGCCGCGGGCGTCGGGCATGTCGCGCCACGCGTGCGGGCCATGCGCCACGGAAACCGCCGGATCCTTCGAAGTCGTCGTCGTACTCATGCCTTGCCCATTTCGGTTACCGCATTGACGAACGCCCGCATACGCTCGCTGCATTTCACGCCGGGTTCGCGTTCGACCCCGCTGCTCACATCCACCGCATACGGCGCAAACCGTGCGATAGCCTCGCCCACATTGTCCGGCTCCAACCCACCGGCGATCACGATCGGCCGCCCGATCGTCTCAACCGCCTCGATCGCAACCTGCCAATCGAATACCCTGCCCTGGCCGCCCGCCTCGCCGATGCGATTGGCATCGAGCAGAAAAGCCGCGGCCCGCGGATAGCGTTCGGCCCAGTCGGCCAGCCGGGTTTGCGGCTCGCCCATCGGCACGACCTTGATATATGGGCGGTCGAAGCCATCGCAAAACGCGGCCGGTTCCGCGCCGTGGAACTGGATCAGATCGATCGGGACCGTGGCCAGAACTTGCGCGATCTCGTCGGCGCCGTTGTCCATGAACAGCGCCACGCACGAGATGAACGGCGGCACCGCCGCGGCGATCTCGGCGGCCCGGGCCGGTGTGACGCGCCGCTTGCTGTTCGCGGCGAATACCAGCCCGATCGCGTCCGCACCGGCCGCGGCGGCCGCGCGGGCGTCCGCAACCGAGGTCACGCCGCAGATCTTGGTGCGCACGCGACTGACGGGGTGCTGGCCCGGTAACTGGCTTGGCAAGTCGGCTCGAATCATAGGCCGGCTACTTTACCAGCCCGCGTCGTCCAGGGGCGGTAAAGGCAATTGAATATCGTCGGGATAATGCACGCGGCGCAGCGACAACCCGCCCGCCGGCGCGGTCATGCCAGCCTCGCGCCGGTCGCCGTGCGCGAGCAATTCGGCCACCCAGGCCGGATCGGCCTCGCCACGCCCGACAACCGCCAGCGTACCGGCGATATTGCGCACCATGTGATGCAGAAACGCGTTGGCCCGCACGTCGATGCGCACCCAGTCGCCCAGGCGCGTCACCGTCAGATGGTGCACATCACGGACCGGGCTTTTGGCTTGGCAGCCGGCGGCCCGAAAGGCGCTGAAATCGTGCCGGCCGACAAGCGCCCCGGCAGCCGTTTGCATAGCCTCGTGGTCGAGCTGCTTGTGGACATGCCATATCCGGCTGCGCCAGAGCGCGGACGGCGCATCGCGATCGAGTATCCAGTAGCGATAATCGCGCGCGATCGCGTTGAAACGCGCATGAAAGGTCTCCGGCACGCGCACGAACCATTGCGGCGCGATATCGTCGGCCAGCCAGCGGTTGGTGCCGAGCAGCCAACTGCGCTCGCGGCGCTCGGCGCGGGTATCGAAATGCACGATCTGGCCCTGCGCGTGCACGCCGCTGTCGGTGCGCCCGCTGCAGACCGTACGGATGGGCTCGTCGGCCACCCGCGACAGCGCTGCTTCCAGAGCGTCCTGAACGCTCGGCGCGTGCGGTTGGCTCTGCCAGCCGCTGTAGGCGGTGCCGTCGTACTCGATGCAGGCGGCCCAGCGCATCAGATCGGTTTTTCTATCGATCGGCCGTTCATGCGTAAGGCGAAAAACGAGTCCGCAAATAAACGTAAATTCGCCAATTATTTTAACCCATCAGAAACGCCGAAGCATATATAAGAAGACATTAATCCGCGAATAAACGCTAATGAACGCAAATAAGACACTTTCACTTTTTATTTGCGTTTATTTTGCGTTCATTCGCGGACTGATATTTCTTTTTTAAATTAATAATTCGCGTTTTTTGGCGTTCATTTGCGGACTATTTTGCCTTTGTCATAGCTTTAGAGCCGTTCGAGCAGTTGTTCGGCCGTGTGGCGCTGCGTTTCATCGCCACGTTGGCGCACATCGGTCAACAGCTCACGCGCCGCCTTGGCGTCGTCCATGTCAATATACATACGGGCAAGATCGAGCCGCATCTCCACGCTATGGCTCGGGTCGTCGTCGGCCGGGCCCGCGGTTTCGGAAGACGGATCGTACAGATCGAACTCGCCGGGATCGATCATTTCGAGCCCCTGGGGATCGGGGCGCCGCTCTGCGGGCTCGGTTTCGCCTGGCTGATCGGCTTCGCCGACGGAGTCGAAATCCAAACCCGGTTCGTCCGCGGCGCCGTGATCATGTTGTCGCTCGCCGGTTTCGGGAAGCGACTGGGTCTCGAAGGCCAGCGTCTCGATCTCTTCGTTGGTGGCCGGCCGATGATGCGCGGACGGATCTTCGCCGGGCTGAGCCGCCGCCGGAAGCTCGAATTTCATCGGCGCATCGGCCGAGGGGGCCGCGACCGTCTCAGGCGTTGTTGACGGCGCCGCGATTTCGTTTTCCTCGCGTGATGTGGCCGCCATTTCATGCAGCGGGCCCGGTTTAGGGGCCTCGGCCGGCATATTGCCCCCCGGCGCGGCCAAAACCGACGGTCCGATGCCGGCGGTTTCGTCATGGGGACGCGGGGCGGCGGACTGCGGATGGGAAACGACGATATTCGCGCGCGGCTCGATTGCCTGCGCACTCGGCGCCGGCTCAGGCTCGGTTTCGCGCGCGGGCGGCATCACGCGGGTGTCGTCGTCCGTATTATCGGAGCGCTCGGCCCTCGGCGGCGGCGCCTCGGTTTCGCGCTCGGGCGTGCCTTGGGTATCCGTGGCCTCTTCACGATCGAGCGCCACCGGTTTGTAGCCGCGCTCGCGCAGGCGGCGCAGCACGAGGCCGATCAGCGCCAGTAGAACAACCAGCAGCAAAAGATTGCGCGGCGACAGCCAAGTGCCCTCGTCGACCTGGGATACATCGTTGGTAAGCGGCGCTTTCGCCGGCGGCGTCGATGCCGCCGGCTGAGCGCCGGTCGGCGTGCTGCTCGACGGCGTGCTGGCCGGGGCATCCGCGCCGGCGCCCGGCGAGTTCGAGTCCCGCGTCGGCGCCGTGCCGGCCGCCGCCTGGCCGCCGGCTGTCTCGCGCCCAGGGCCGGCCACCGTCGTATTCTCATCGTGCGCGTCAGCGGCCCGGGGCGCGGGCCACGGGGCGCCGGATGGCAGGCTCAGCTGGCCGAACGGGCCCGAAGCGGCCGCTGTTTCCGGCGTATCCACGCTGGCCGCCACAGTGTCGGCACTCGGCGGCACGTCGACCGGTGCGTCCGCTGACGTATCGTTCTCGCGAAGGCGGGCCGGCGGCGCCTCGCCGCTGGCGGCCAGTTTTTCGCCGCTATCGGCCGGTACCGATTCGCCGGCCTTGGCGTGCCGCAGGCGGGCCTCGGCGGCGCCGGCGCTCACGGCCCGAATGCGCGCGGCCGGGGGTATGATCAGGCGCGTATTCTGCGACAGTGCGCTCATGCTGCCGGCGAAGGCCGACGGATTGGCGCGGTAGATCGCCAGCATGGTCTGCGCCACGGTAGCGCTGGCAGGCGCGCGCTTGGCGGCGATCGACCACAACGTATCGCCCGGCTGTACAGCATGGGTGGACGTGTTCTGGCCGGTGTTCTGGCCGGTGTTCTGGCCCGCATTCTGGCCCGCATTCTGGCCCGCATTCTGGCCGTCGTTCTGGCCGTCGTTCTGGCCGCGCGGCGTGCTCGCGCTCGAACGCGTGACGTTCATCGGCGCGGGCGCGCTCGAAGCGGGCGCGGCGACGCCGGCCGGATCGAGCATGGCGGTATATTCGCGCAGCATCGTGCCGTTGCCG